>JAYTNY010000385.1:0-10273 GCA_043748055.1 Roseobacter sp. | reverse complement strand
GCTACTTGTATCTCTCATCCACCTCAACCCGATACCCAATTGCCAATCTGTTCGTCTTGTTCGCCAGCGCCACAATCGCCATCAGCTCGCCAAACTGTTGCTCGGTCATGCCTTTGGCTTTGGCCGATGCGCTGTGCGTGGCGACGCAATACTCGCAGTTGTTCGTCACGCTTACCGCAATGTAGATTAATTCTTTGGTCAGCGGGTCTAACGTACTAGGCACGCTCATCAACGCCTTCACTTCCTCCCAGGTTCGCCGCAACGTCTCCGGGTGGTGCGCCAACACCTTCCAAATGTTGTTGATGTAGTCCATCTTGCGCACGGCGCGCATGTCGTCATACACCGCTTTTACTTCTGGGCTGGCTTGCTCGTATTCAATCAAGTCCATTTTGCACTTAGTGAATGGGGATTAGTGATTGGTGATTCGCAACTCACCAGTCACTATCCACCAATCCCCATTCACTACTTACCATTCCAACACCATCTTCACGCACCTCACATCGTTCATCGCCACCTCAAATGCCTGCGCTGCATCATCGGCCTTCATGCGGTGCGTAATCAAACCATTTGTTTCGATTGCATTCGCAACCATCAAGTCTCGCGCACGGGCCACATCGCCCGGTGCCCATTGCATGCTGCTCACCAACGTCAGCTCTCGCAAAAACACAGGCTGATAAGGCAGGCTGATGCTATCGTAATAACCCAACAACAACACCCGGCCACCCCGCTTCATGCGCATCAACATCGGCGCAATTGCCTCCATCTTGCCCGTTGCGTCAATCAGCACATCAATCTCTTTTAAGGTCTCTGGGATTGAGTTCGCTGAAGACATATTTAGTATGACATCGGCCTGTGAATACCGCAACCGCGCCGCTTCTTTGTCGGTCACTGTTACATGCGCCCAACGCGCTTTCGCTATGCGCGCCGCAAGCTGGCCCACAATGCCTTGACCGAGGACGAGGACGAGAACGTTTGAAGGTTGGAAGGTTGGAAGGTTGGTGGACTCCAAACCTTCCAACCTTCCAACCTTCCAACCCGCCTGATCTACCCCATGCAGCGCCGTCGCTGCCAGCGCCAGCAACACGCCCTGCTCATCGCTCAGCGCGCCACCCAGTGGCGAATGCAAATCCGTCAAATGCGTCTTCGGCGCAACAATGTATTCGCTCTGCCCGCCAAACGCGGGATTTACGCCAATGAAGCCGTAGTTGCCACCCACGTACACGCGCTTGCCCAGCCACTCGTGCGCGCCATCGCCCACCTCAATCACCTCGCCCACCGTTTCGTAGCCCGGCACTACCGGGAACTGCAACATTGGGTGCGGCATCACGCCCTTCAGCAACATGCGCTCGGTGCCTGCGCTGATACTCGTGAGTCGCGTCTTAATCAGCACATCTTCTGCGCCAACCGACTTCAACTCAATTTCCCTAACTTCCACCACATTCGCCTGTGGAATCACAATCGCTTTTGTCTTCAATCTCTAAATCTCCAATCTCTTTCTCAAACATCGCAAACTCAATCACATCGTCATCATTCTTGCCAACACCCAAAAACGTAAACCCCAACCCCGCATAGTAACTGCGCAACTTCTGATTCGACGCAACACAATCCAACCTCACCCAGCGTTTGCCGTTGTCATACACATACTGCGCCGCCCAGTCCAACATCCGTTCGCCAATGCGCTTGCCCTGCTGCGCTGGATGCACCGCCAACGTGTAAACATAGCCCGCGTCTCTGTCGGTCAGCCACATCTCGCTCTTCTCCCAATCCAAGCGGATGGTGCCCACCGGCACGCCATCCAGCCAGGCCAAGTAAAAATCTCCATGCGGAATCTCCTCAGTAACAAAATCCACAAACGATTGTGGCGGCGGGCTATCCCACTGCTGCACATCCTTTGCTTTCATCCACTGCGCCACGTCATCCAAAATCGTCAACACGATGTTGACTTGATCGGGCGTAGCCTGCCGCATCTCGATCAAAACTTCACCCATGTCACCAGCAACACAAACGCTAAAACAATCAATGCTGGAACAGCAAGAATACTGATCAAGGTTGCGGACTCGCGCCAAGTCAAACGCACATCCGTATCCTGCATACGTGTGCAGTAAAACCCAAGCCCTATCAAGGCCACCGGCAATATAGGCTCGACCAGCGAGGACGTTCGTATGCCCCAATTGTGAATGAGGTTGAATAGGCGCAGGCTCAACCACACCGCGCCCAATACAGCCACGCCGAGACCGTAATGTCGACGGGTCATCATCGCATCCACGCCGACACCAGCGAAATCTCCACAAAGATCATCGCCGGAATCACCACAATGCACACCAAAATCAGCACATTCACCCAGGCTGGTTTGGCGTTTGTCTCGGTCTCCTGCTCTTGTCCAATCATCATGGCGGTTACTCCTTCATTAGTTACACACCCGGATTCCAAGCTTTAGCCGGTTATAAACTCGCCCACAGCATTACTATCAGTTCGAGTTACTATGCCTTTCAGCGGGCATCCAGTTCAATCTCATTCACTCGCACATCAGCCTTTCACATACGCAAACTTCTCAGCCACTTTGCCGTCGCGCACGCGGAACACATCCACGCCGCGAATATGTCCGAGCTTGCCATCCCCATCGCGCCAGCGGTACACCCACCGCACAAGGCAGCGATCTCCTGCCGCAAACATTTCCTCGGTCTCAAAGTGGGCGTGCGGCGAGTTGTGAAAGAACTCCGACCAAAACTGGCGATTGGCATGTTTGCCCTCGTAGCGCGTGCCATCCGGGAACGGCGAGGTGTTCTCAAAGACCACGTCATCGGTCATGGCCGCTATCACGGCATCTACGTCATGTTGGTTGAATACCTCGTTGAAATGGTTTATTACTCGTATCGTGTTTTCAGTGTTGCTCATCTGTGCATCTCCTTATTTACACTCATCTACTTATTCAACGCCAGCTTGTCGTAAACCAAGCCGTCGCTGCTGAAGCACAAAACAAAATCGCATCATCCTTGATGCCCACATCCTAGTTAGCAAACCCGTAATCAAAGGCACATGAGTATTGCCTCCACAACTCATTTCAAACTTGGATCAATAAATCCTTGCGCATGAATAAGTACCAAACTACTTATAAACCACACAACACAAAAGATAAGAACGCTTGCACGCCCTTCTGGCACCGCTGGTGCTTTTTGAGCGACGATCAACATACGATCAAGCCAACCCCACCATCGCCTCAAATAGTGAACAGCACTTGCGATTACAAACAGCAAGACAATAAGAATCAACCAGGACACAAATGTGCCGCTCAAATCACCTAATGGGCTTTTCAATAATAGAAATTTAATTAGACGTGCAAACACACTAAATCCAGCAAAAGGAAAGCTCCATACAAAGCCTTTCAATACAGAATGGCTATACCGCCACTTAAAAAATTTGTCCACGATGTTCATGTTGTTTAACCACAGTTGATTGCAATGTGCGCCTCGCTATCCGTTCCCTATCCGCTGACACCTTCAAGTCTATCCTCCAAATCCGCATACAACTCCTTCAACTCATCCACCATGTCATCGTCGGCATTCCACAGCCCGCGCCCACTCGCCTCCAGCAAACGCCCCACGATGTTGCGCATGGCCTGCGGGTTGGCTTTCGCCAAGCGCTCGCGCATGGTCGCATCCAACGCAAAGGTTTTGGCGGCGTCGGTGTACACAAAGTCATCCACGCAATCGCCCACGGCATCCCAGCCCAGCATATAAGTAAAGCGATTGCTAATTTCCGCTGCGCCGCTGTGGCCGTGCGCCAACATGCCCTCGTACCACTTGGGGTTCAACAGCTTGGTGCGGTATTCCACGCGCAGCACTTTGTCCACGTCCTCAATGCGCGTCTCCGCCGTGTAGGTCTCGATGTAGTTCAGCTTCACCGCCCCACCCGTGCGCTTCTTAGCCGCCATCTGCAACGCCCCGCTGGACGAGAAGTAGTGGTCTATATCGGTCACGCCATATTCCACGCTGTCAATCTCTTGCACCACGCGCCCGACCGTGCCCAACAGCTTATTTAGGATGGGGCCTGCCGCCGCACCCGCACGCCCGCCGCCGTAGGCGAAGCCGATGCGTCGCACAAACGTGGTGTCCAAATCATCCGCATTTTGCCACGCACTGTCGTCCACCAGGTCGTCTACATACGTGCCGTATTGGCCTTGCTGCTGGGTAAACATGCGCGCCGTCGCTTGCTCCAAACTTGCGCCGCCGCGCATGGCCTCATCCACATGCTTGCGCACAAAGTTCATCTCGCACGGCTCATCAGCGCTTGCCGCGCTGCGAACCATGCGATCCAAAAAGTCCATCGTGATCTCGAACGTGTCCCGAAAGATCGGGCTGAGCTGCATCAACACATCCACGCGCGGGCGTTTTAATTCGCCCAGCGGGATTAATTCATAGTGGCTAATCTTGCCCTGCCCGTCATACGCTGGTCGCGCGCCGATTAAGCGCAGCACCGTACCAACCGCCTCGCCTTTGGTCTTAATCGTGTCCAGCCCCCACAGCACTTGCGCAATCGTCTCTGGGTAGTCACCGGTTTCTTCCACATGCTTTTTAAGGATGGCCTCTGCGATGGCCGCGCCTTTGGTGTAAGCCAAATCGGTGGGGATGCGCCACGGGTCAATCGCATGAATGTTTCTCCCGGTTGGCAACACGCTCAGCCCATCGCGGATTAAGTCGCCGCCTGCGTTGGGCAGAATGTAGCCGCCGCTCAGACCGCGCATCAGCCCATCCAACTCGCCTCGGTTGCTGCCCAACGCCTGCGTCATGCCATAGCCCGCGCGCACCATCTCATCCAAATACTGCGCAGTCTCGCTGTCTACCTGCTTAGTCCCAAACGCATTGGCAAACGCCAATCCCACGCCCTCACCCTTAAACACCGCACGTGTCACAAAATCCTTCGAGCGCTCTTCCACCTGCTCCCGCAACCGAATGGCCTCGGCATCGCCCTTGCGCGCCAGCGCCGCCAACTCTGCATAAGACATCAGCGATTTCTCGTCCCTCGTTACTCGCCCCTCGTCACTCGCCCACACCGTCCGCGTCGCTATCGAACTCAACGAATGCCCACTCCCACGCGCCTTCATCGCCTCCGTCACCATCGTGATCTGGCTCTCAATCGGCGTGGCCTCGCCAAACACATGCAAGCTGCCCGAAATCAAACACTGCTCCAAGTCGCGCAAATACGCATACAACCGCGAGGCATACACGCTAAACGCTTCACCCGCCACACGGGGGCAATCCGTATCCAAATTCGCCAACTCCACTTTCTTCCAAATCGCTTCCTCGCTGGCAGAAAGAGATTGGGGATTAGAGATTGGAGATTCAGCGCGTTCAATCTCTAATCTCTTATCTCTAATCTCTCCCTGCTGCATTCTTTCCCGGTAATCCATCACCATGTCCTTCAACGCAATCAGTTCTTTGTAAAGCCCCGCCCGCATCATCGGCGGCACATTGTGAGAAATGATCGTGGCATACCCGCGCCGCTTGGCGATGTTTGCCTCGCTAGGGTTATTCATGGGGTAGACATACAGGTGCGGCACTTCGCCGACTAGCGCATCGCTCCAACAACTGCGCGTCACGCCCAGTTGCAGGCCGGGCATCCACTCCACGCTGCCGTGCATGCCCAAGTGAATCAACGCATCTGCGCCAAATCCCCGGCTGATAAATCTATAAAACGCGGCATATTGATGATGTGGCACGTTGTCTTTGTCGAACAGCAAGCGCATCGGGTCGCCCTGCACGCCAATGCGCGGCTGCACGCCGATGTACACATTGCCCAGCCGCAAGCCACCGATAAACACTTTGTCGCTGCCCAGCGGGGCCACATCCCCCGGAAAAGCACCCCAGCGTTCTTCGATACGCTCGCGTTCGCGGTAGCTCAGCGCCTCGGTGAACTGCGCACCAGTCATCACATGCTCGCTGGTGTAGGCGGATGGGTGGCCGCTGTCGGTTGCGTTTTCGATCAACGCCAACAACTGCTCCGGTGTATCCGGCAACGTGCCAACCTGATAACCTGCAACTTGCAACTCTTTAAGGATGTTAAGAAGGCTGCGCGGCACATCCAGCAAAGCAGCGGTGGCCTTCTTGCCATAGCCAGGAGGATAGTCGTAGACCACAATCGCCACTTTCTTCTCGGCGTTCGGCTTGTGGCGCAACTCGGCCCAGCCCTTCGCCAACGTCGTCAAGCGCTGCAAGCGGTCGGGCACCGTCGCAAACTTGCCATTGTTTATCGCGCCGATGACCACCGGGTCTATCGCGCCATCCATCTCCGGCAACGAGAACAGCGTCGCGCTCTGCATCGGCCCGGCCCCATGCTGCGCCCACGAGCGAAAGTCTTGCACAAACAACGGCTGCGCCACGATGTACGGCACGTTTAGCCCACCCAGCACTTCCTCCACCACTTGTTTCTGCAACCCCGGCTTCACGCTGCCCGCTGGCCCACCCACGAACGAAAAGCCAATCATGCTGACCAAAACATCTATCGGCTCTTTGGAAATAAAATCGCGCACAGCCGCATGGCCTTCGATCCCCGCCACAAACATCGGCAGCACATCCATGCCCTGGGCCTCAAACGCACGAATAGCATCATCAATATAGCTGCGCTCCTGGGCCAAGTGCTTGCGAAAAAACATCAAGGCCACGCGGCGGCGAGATTGGGGATTGGGGATTGGGGATTTGAGATTAGAGATTGGAGATTTCGACTTCTGACTTCGCGGCTGCTTAATGGCAGCCGCGACTTCTGACTTCTGTCTCCTGTCTTCTGTCTGCTGTCTTCTCTTCGCCCACTCGTTGTAACTCTTAATCTCCTTAAAAAACGCGGGCGCATCCGGGTGATACACGCCCATCATCGGCATCTCGACAGCCGCAGGCACATCCAGCTTCTTGCCAAAATACTCGTTCAAAATCAGCCGAAACATGCTAGTGATGTTTTGCTGCAACGGCTGGTTCCAGTAAATATTCACCGTCATCCAGTTCTTAAAATCGCGCATCTTGCTGGGCATAAAGCGCATCGCGGCTTGCATCACTTTCATCAATTTGGTGTAGCCATATAAAGCGTCTTCTTCGCGGCCTTTCACCAACATCATCGCAATTTTTTTCACCGGCGCAGGCATGCCCGCCTTCTTCCCGCTGTTGGCGACCACGTAATCGCCCACGCGGTTCATCGCCATAATCTCCGGCATGCTCTCGTACGCAAAAATAGTTTGCGCGCTGGATTGCGCCATCTGCTGTTGCAAAAACTCAGCCGCATCGCGCTGATGCAGCATGGACAAAAACACGCAGTCGGCCTCACGTAGTTGCTGACCCAGCGTTTCATCCTTGCGCTCCAACTCAACGTCGGTCCAGCGCGTCACCTCAGCATGTTCAGCCAACTCCTGCTGCACCTGCTGCCACACCCCATGGTTAAACTGCTCCATGCCCACAATGGCGACGATCTTTGGTTTTTTATCCATAATCACCAACCCCTAATCCCCAATCACTTCCGCAATCTGCTCCGCTTTCGCATTCGGCAAATACACATAGCGGCCATCCAACCACTGCGCCAGCTTCGGCGCTTCCCCGCGCGATAAATAATTTACTTGCGTATCAATCACCACCGAACGAATCCCATCTGCGGCAATGAGTGCCGACAGCCCTTGAAGCTCTTTCTCAATCTGCTGTTTGGAGGTTTGCAGATTTGCGTTTGTCTTCTCCGACGAACCTTCAAACCTTCTAACCTTCAAACCTTCCTCTCTTCCAACCTCCAAACCGATGTTCCCCCGCCCATCCGTCATCAACACCAGCGTGGCATTAGGAATTTGTTTGCGCCGCGCTTGTTGCGCCGTATCCCACGCCAACATCAGCGCACTCGCCAGCGGCGTGCCGCCGCCGGTGGGCAGCACATCCAACTCACGCTTGGCGCGATCTACACTCTGCGAGGGCGGCAACAACACCTGCGCGGCCTGCCCCCGAAACGCCACCAACGCCACCTGGTCTCGATGCACATACGCGTTCTGCAACAACTTGGCTACCGCACCCTTCGCCTGCCGCATCCGGTTCAACGCCATACTGCCGCTGGCATCCACCACAAAAATAAATAGAGTGCCGGCCTTGTCTCGGAACTTCTTCACGCGCACATCGCTGGGGCGAAGGATGAGGGATGAGGGATGAGGGATGAGTGTCCTTCCCTCATCCCTCATCCCTCGCCCCTCATCCCTTCTAATCCGCTGCCACGGTGCCGCCGCCATCAACGTGGGCAACAGCGCCAGCTTGTGGCCGCGCAGTTCGCCCTGCACCGCCCGCACAAATTTGCCGCGCCGGTTGTTCAGTTGCACGCCTCGGCTGCCGCTCTTGCCCCGCCGCGAGGTAAATGGCAAATTCATCACATCTCCCGGCAACGCGGCCTCCACCGCGCTCAACATCAACTCCTCAATCTGTGGCTGCTCTTGCTGGTTCTTCTGCGATTCATCATGTTCTTCTTCCCTTTCCCCTTGTCCCCTTGTCTCCCTTTCCTGCTCTTTTTGATTACTCTCTTGCTCACTCTCCGGCATCCTCGTCGCCCTCGGCATCAACACCAGCTTCGCTGCAATTTGCAAATCCTCGTCATCCACCGCATCGCGCCCACTCAGCGCCGCATTCGCAATCGCTGCCCGCGCCGCCAACACATCTACGCGGTTGCCTTGCACGCCCAAGCTCAGCGCCGCCTGCGCAATACCTTCCAGTTGCGCATCACTAATCTCCACTTGCAAAAGTTGCTCTCGCGCAAACCCAATCATGCCGCGCAGCATCTCGCTTTCATCATCCCCGCTCCCCTCTCCTCCGGGAGAGGGGCCGGGGGTGAGGGCCGTAAAGCCGTTTCTGCGCACCACCTCAGCCCGCGCCTGCGCATCCCCATTCGACACAAACGGCACAATCAGCCCAACGCGATCCAGCAACCCGCCCCGCACATCGCCGTCGCTGCTGTCATACGTGCCAACCAACATAAACTGCGCAGTGTGCGTCGCGCTCACTCCTTCGCGCTCCACGCGCACTTCGCCCCGGCTCATCGCATCCATCATCTGCGTGATCACTGCGTCATCCAACAAGTTCAGCGCATCCACATAAATCGCGCCGCCATGCGCTTGCGCCAGCAAGCCTTTCTCAATCACGCGCGTGCCTGTCGCCAACGTGGCTTCTAAATTCAGCCCGCCAATCAAACGGTCTTCGGTGATGTTCAGTGGCAGTTCGATAAACGGTGTGCCATCTGGCAACAACGCCGCAAATGCGCGCGCCAAAGTACTTTTGCCGCTGCCCACCGTCGCCGCCATCACCACGCCACCCAAGCGCGGGTCCACTGCCAGCAGCAACAACGCTTGCTTCGCAGAATCTAGGCCAACGATGTCAGACCAGTTCATTTGGTGATTGGGGATTAGGAATTAGGGATTCGATCAGTCACCAATCCCTAATCCCCAATCACCCTCTTAACACACGCGCTATCTTTTCGTCGCTGCCCGTCGTCTCCAACGGGTCTCGCCGCAAGCGATGTCGCAGCGATGCAAATGCAACCGCCTTCACATCGTCGTCGCTCACTTCTTTTTTGTGATGAAACGCCGCATACGCACACGCCGCCCGCGTCACAGTTAATTCGCCGCGATGTCCATCTATACCCAGCTTCATACACAGTTCGGCCACGCGCATCAGCACATCGTCGGGCATGTTTACGTCGCTCACAATTTTTTGGGCCTGCGCAATACGCTTGCGTAGCAGCACCTGTTGTGGCTCCCACTTTTCACTAAAGGCGGCAGGGTTGTCGTCATACGCGCGGCGGCGTTTCACAATTTCTACACGTTCGCCCACATCGGTAATCGTTGTAATGCGCGCATGCAGGCCAAAACGATCCAACAATTGCGGGCGCAATTCGCCCTCCTCTGGGTTGCCGCTGCCCACCAACACGAATCTAGCCGGGTGCCGCACGCTAATCCCTTCGCGCTCCACCACGTTCCAACCACTGGCGGCCACATCTAGCAAAACATCCACCAAGTGGTCGTCCAGCAAGTTCACTTCGTCAATATAAAGAAAACCACGATTGGCCTGCGCCAGCAGCCCCGGCGCAAAGCGTTTTTCGCCTTTGGTCAGCGCCGCCTCAATATCAATCGTCCCGCACACGCGGTCTTCGGTTGCGCCCAACGGCAGATCAACAACCGGCACAGCAATCTTTTCGCTCTTGAGATTTGGAGATTGGAGATTGGAGATTGGAGATTTTGTAGTTCCAATCTCCAATCTTTTATCTCTAATCTCTC
>JAYTNY010000384.1:0-5325 GCA_043748055.1 Roseobacter sp. | reverse complement strand
TCCAAGATCAACCCCGGCAACGAGAGCGACACGAGCGGCAGATCGGTCACGGCTTTGGCCCACTCGTCGGCCAGCGTAGTTGGAGATTTGACGCGCGGCCACGCGCCTGCGCCCGCGCACTCAAATTGCCAGGCTTTGGCCGCAGCCGGGAATGTTGCGTCCCCCAACTCAAGCTGATACGGCACCAACTGGCGGCTGGCGCTGGGGTAGTTGGGCGTGGGCTTGCTCTGCGTCAGCGGCAGGGCCTGCACCAGAGGCAAATGCGCATGCCGCCGCCAGATAAGCGGCAAGTAGTTTGTGAAGGTGGCTTCGGGCAGCACGCGCTGTTTGTTGGGGCGCAGCTTGCTTAGCGCGCCAAACAAAGCGGCATCTACTTGATACGCTAACGACCACGCCTGCAACACCGCCGAAATTTTTGGCTCGCGTCGCAAACCAAACGACACGCCGTTTACGGCCAGCGTCACCAACGGTGGAAAGATTTCATCGCTCCGCAACAACTTGAGCGGCAGCGCACGAACGCCCGACACCCAGTTTGCAAAATCGGGCAGCGCGTCTTCTGGGGTCGGGCGGCTGGTGCTCAGCCACAGGAAGCCGTTCAAATAAAGATCAAGCTGCGTGAGCCGGACATGCACTTGCTTGAGTTGATAACGCTCACCCGATTTGCTCAGACGCCAAGTGCCTTGCATGTGTTTGGCGTTGGTCACAGTCACGTTCCAGGCTTGCTCGTCGCCAATCGCAACCAAGGCTTCGGGGCTATCGTTGCCCAAAATGACTGCGCCTTGAATAATGCCCGTGGGTGTTTGCGATTCGGTCACGGGCCGCGTCAGTTCGGCGTTCACGTAAATGGCCTCGTCCAAATTTGGAAACGGCAACTGCGCCCAGCCCTCTTCCAGCGGCATAAAACCCCACAGCACCGGTTGAGCCAACGCGCCATCGGGCGTGGCGGTGGAGGGCCACTCGGGCGCGGGTTGCCCCTGCGCCAAGCGCAAGGCTTCGGGGGTGCGCACGGGGTCAAACGCCACCGTTAAGGGCGAAAGCTGAACGTGATCGGGCGTAGTCGCAGCCCAATCCAGGTTTAGCCAAGTGTCGCCGGGTTGGGGAGTTGCATCACCGCTCTCCGCTGTAATCACCAGGTCGCCATCGCTCTGGGTCAGCACAATTTGGCGCGGCAAAATTTGCCCCAGTGAGGAGGCGCGGTTCACCGTGTCGTAGGGCGATTGGTCGCTGAGCAACACGGCCACTTCATCGTTGGCAAAGTGCAGCCTGCGCGCGGGTGTGCCGGTGTCCCAGCCGGTCACATCCCAATACAAATGCGGCACCGCCAACGGATTCACAATCTCAAACGTCGCCCACGTGGGCGCAATCAGGGTCGTCGGCATATCGTTTAGCGGGTGGTTGGGGTTAATGGCGCAGCTGAGGTTTTGCCAGGCCTGCTGGAAAGAGCGCGTGTCGGCGGCGTTCATGCGTGGCACATCCAGCGCCAGCCGGAAAGAATCGGGCTGGGTGCGCGGCCAATAGCGCGCCAACACAAACGCGCCCGTCACTGGGGTCGACCCCCACGGCAACACCAGCGCCCCATGCAGGCCAATGCCGGTAGCATCGGCGCTCAAACGAGTTGGCGTTTGCAAGCCCAGCGCCGCCGCCAACGCGGTTGCAGCGTTTTGCTCGGCGGTCAACCCATCTAACAAAATTTCGCCACCGATGCAGGCGAAGTCGGTCTTGTTCTCGGCCAGGTCGTCTGGCTCGGCTTGCAACAGCAGCAGCGCCAGCGCACCACTCTGCAAGCCCTCGCGAATGCGTTGCTCGGTGGAGATATCGGGCGTGGTCGCACCCTCGGCGCGTTGCCAGACGTAGCTCACCGCATCGCTGGGATGCACTTGCACCCGGCGCACAGCGCACAACGCCAGAAACGTCCCCGGCACATGCGCCTTGTCCGAGCCAAACGCCGCACGCGCCTGTTGCTCCACAAAGATCATGCGCACCGGTCGGCTGGGCACGCCGTTAATACTGCTGCTCAGCAGTTGGGCCTCGGCGGTCCAGAACGGCCCGTGAATGTGAACGCGTAACGCATCTTGAAATTCAGGCATGGTTGACCTCTTGAAACGAATCTGCAATCTCGACAGTGACGCGAAACGTTGTGGAGGTCGAGGCTTCAGCCGGTTAGTGGCTTGCGCTGAGTCGCTAACTTCAGCGCAAGCCACTAACCGCGTAAACGCTCGGCCTCCGAATTTCGCTCTAATTCCTTCTACAACTCATCGAGTTGCCCGCTTTGTCTTGCCTCTCTTCGGCGGCACTTTTGCTGTTTTTGTTTTGGCCGATGGCGCTGCCGTTGGTTTACGCTTTGTTGCCCTCGCAGGCTTGCGTGTGCGGGTCAATGCAAAATCACTCAACTTTTCGGGCACAACGGCGATGGGAATGGGCAGGCACTCGCTGGGTGTGGCACCGCCGCGCCGGGCACGCACTTGCAGCTCGCGCCCGCTCAGCAGACTCTTGATCGCCACGCGATACAGCCGCTCGGCAGTGCGTTTCTCCGGCACAAAGCTCAGCGCGTTGCGCAGCGCAATGGTTTGCACTGGTGTCAGCAGGCCGCAGGTGATGGGCTGCGCGCCGAGCAACAGCTTCTCACTCAACGCGGGCGGCAATGTGGGCTGGGTGGGGCGCATGGCAATGTCAATCAGCACACGCACCTCGGCAGTAACCAGCGCCTTTACGATGTCTTGGATGGCGGCTTCAAACTCTTTGTCGCCCCTCAAGCTGTTCAATGCGCTCAGTTGGGCTGCGCTGCGCAGCCGCCCGCGCCAGCTCACGCGTTTGCGCTCAATTTGCAACTGGCTGCCAATGCTCTCCGGAAAATCCTCTTGATGCGGGCGCGCACGGCGCGGCAGTATATTCACTGGGGGTGTCTGGTTCATCGCCAGCAACAGAATCGTCAAGGCTTGGCGGGCGAACCCATCCAAATCCAGCACCAGTCGTTCTAGCAATTGGTATTGCGCATCGGTTGGCGCAGGGCCTTTCCAAACCAGCAAGCGCGGCGCGGCATCCTGGGTGAGCTGGGCCTGCAATTCAACAGGCAGGTTCGCTGTCTTCAGCTTCTCACTTGGCTCAGCCAGCGCTTGCTCCTGGTCGGCATCCAGCGCCGCCAGCAACTGCTTAAACGCGGTGCGAAAGTCATCGTCGCCAAAGTCGGCATCGGCCCAAATTTCGTTGAGCGCGCTGCGTTCTTCATCCGTGGGGCGGCCCGGCAACCAGCGCAGGGATGTGGGGCCGATGACCAAGCGCTGGCGCAACACGGCGAGCAAGTCACGTTTTTCAGGGCGACCGGGCGGCAGGTCTTTGTCAATCGCTTGCGCATCCAGTTGCGCCAACAGCGCATCCACGCCCGTGCGCACATCGCTGCTCAGCGCCCATTCGTTCACTTGCAACACAAAGGCTTGTCGCTCGGCGTCGCTCATCGGCCCGCCCACCCATTGCAGCCCGGTGTAGCGTTGAGTCGCTGCGTCCTCAATCACTTTGATGCGCGCCGCAATGTTGGCGGGCGCAGGGAACGGCGGCAATGGCGCGGGTTCGATGACAAATGCGCCCATCGGGTTGTTGGCTTTTTCGGTGGCCTGGGCCAGCCGGGCTACAGCTTGGGTGAAGGCGACCTCGCCGGGCAAGGCGAGCAGTATGGCTTGTTCCGCAATCGAAAGCGGACCTTCCCACACCAACTTCCAGCCCTGCGCCAGCGGGAACGCGATGCCGCCGCCCAGCGGCGGTGTAGTCACGTTGGGCTTTTGCCAAATCACATCCTCGGCCCCAATGGCTGCGCCATCAAACGCGCGCGCAAGCTGCAACAAGAGCGCAAATTCTTTTTGATCTTCGTTCGGCGGCTCGATAGCCAGCGTAATGCCGGTAAAGTCTTTGCCGAGTTGGCGAATGGAATAGCCGCGTTGCTTTGCGCCGTTGGCATCGTCGTAATCGCCATACAGGCATTCCACTTGCACCTCGATGTTGCCGTTAAACACTTCGACGATTTGATAGACCACATCGGGGTCGGGCAGCGCGGCGTATTTGCGCACGCCCACGCCGTTGTTTGCGCCCGCATCGCTGGGGTCGGGCCGCTCGGTGGGCCATTGCGCCTGGGCCTCGGGCGGCAGGCTGTCCCACAAGCGGCTCAGTGAAATCTCGATGCGCAGCCCGGCCCGCTCGAAGGCGACCGCCGCTTCCATCTGTGCCGATGGCGTGGGCGCGCGATATTCAAAATCGCGTTGCACCACATCGTTGATTTTTGAGACGGTGTTGGCTGTCTGCGCAATCGCCAGCAGGCGATGCTCGTAAAAGAAGGGCAGGCCCTGCCACTGCAACACGGTTGCGCCCTGCTGGAACGCACCCAGCCGCTCCGGCAAATCCAGGCTGAGCGCATCGGCCTGCGTGATGGTTGACGTGTTGGGTTGCACATGATCGGGCTGATCGGGATATGCACTCGGCAATGCAGGCGTGTGATTCTGCATGATGCGCGTTTCAACGGTGAACGGATGCCTGCGGTCTTTCACCAATCGGTTCAACTCGGTGACCCACCAGGCATAGCCAAAGCGGCGCAACAACGTAAAGGCGATGTTGCGGAAAGCCACCTGGCGCGCCAGCGATTGGTTGCGCTCGATCATGGCCTGCTCGGTGTGGCGGGCGATGATGACCTCCCAGGTTGCGCCGGGCGGTACGGGCTGGCCGGGCAGCGCGGGCGGGTCTAGCCGCGAAGAGCGCAAGATGAGCGGCATGTCCACCGGCTTCGCGCGATCCATCACCACGTCCAGCCCACCTTCTAATGTGCCATCGGGGAAGCTATTGGGAATGATGCGCAATTCGGGCGGCTCAGGCTCTTCGCTAGACCTGAAAGGTTCAGGGAAACTTCTCAGGTCTGAGGCCGGGTAAAGCGATGGCGACTGCCACAGGCTTTGCCACAACAGATCGTAGCGGCTGTAGGGTGCGATGTAGTGGCGATAGTTGTGCGCCCATAGGTCTTCGATCAGGTGGTCGTACTTCAAACGTCCGCTTTCATCGGGGCTGGCGTAGGCCGGGGTATTGGCGCGCGGGTAAGCCGTCGCCAGCCACGGGCCAGCGCTGGTTTGCCCGGTCACGCCATCCACACTGCCGCCATGATCGAAGAACCGTTGCGACCATTCCATGTAAGCGGTCATCAAGCCCTGCACACCGTCGGCATCCGCTGGCACTTTGATGCGCGGGTCGTCGTCGCCGCTGAGCGATTCGGCATACAGCCGGAAATCGCGCCATTCGCGCAGGGCAGCGCCGCTGGCAAATTCTTGGCTCAGGGTTTGCCTCATCGCGTCG
>JAYTNY010000383.1:0-4461 GCA_043748055.1 Roseobacter sp. | reverse complement strand
TCGCCACGCTCAAGCATGGCGTTAATCGCGGGCGAAATCACATCGTGTTTGGACGATACGCTGAGCAAGCGCGAAAGGTTGTGCGCGCCTTCGTTAAATCGCTCTAATGCCTGCCGCCGATGCAAGTGCAGCGTCTCTGCCGTCACCGTCGCGGTCACGTTGGGGTTGCCATCCCGGTCGCCACCAATCCAACTGCCAAAGGTCAGCCATCGCTGTGGCACGCGCACGCCGGGGTAGTGCTGGGTCAGCGCGGTTTCTAAATCACTTTGCAACAGCGGCAGCACAGCCCAGGCGGTGTTGCCGAAATACCACAGGCCGGTTTTTACTTCGTCGGTTACCAGGGGTTGCACGCTGCGGCTGCGGTCGGTTAGCCACAAGGTCGTAATCTCGCGTAGCACATCGTCCTTTACCGAATCGCCCCAACCCTCTTGCACATGCGGCATCGCATCAATATCGCGCACCAGCGCGCCGTTTTTGCCGTTGGGCAGCAGCGGCAAATCGCGCAGCATGTCGGCCAGGCGGCGCAGCTTGCTTAGCACGGTGCGGCGCTTGCTCTCGGTAGGGTGCGCGGTAAAGACTAACTCGATTGCCAGCTTATCGAGCATAGCTTGCATCTGCTCGGTGGTTACGCCTTTTTGTTTCAGCTCGCAGATGGCGGCTTCCAGCGTCTCGCGGTAGACCTCGCTTTTGTTGGCGCGGTGGCGGCGCAGGCTTTCGGTGCGGTAATGCTCCTCGGCCAAATTTACCAACTCAAAATAGGTGGTGAAGGCATTGGCGACGGCATAGGCCTCTTGCGGCGAAAGCTGAGCGATCACTTCGCGCATCTCTTGCCGCGCTGTTGCATCGCCCTGGCGGCTGTCTTTGGCCAGGTGACGAATGCGCTCTTCAAGGTCGTAGATAGCTTCACCTTCTAAAGACTTAATCACATCGCCCAGCAAATCGCCGAGCCAGTGAATCTCGTTGGAGAGTGGTTCAGAATTTTTGTCGGAGGAAGTCGTGTTCCTGATCGGGGGGGTGTCGGTTGGGTTAGCTGAGGGAGGAAGTCCGGCTTCTGTCATATCGGTGCGATGATTTTATCGCCTGGTAGTAGAGACGCGCTGCATGATATGCGCTTTAGAGTTGGATCACCCTTGTCTCTGACTTTGCCAAACTCTTCGGCGTATCTCCCTATCTATCTCTAAAGCGCGTAACATGCACCACGTCTCTACTATGGATTCGCTAATGGATCGCTAAACCTTGGATCGGTCAAAAATCCTTCGTCCGTCAGCCCCTCCAAAAAATGAATTAAGTCCTCGCGCTCGGCATCCGTCATCTCAAAGCCCGCCACCAGGCCGTTCTTTAGTGGGCTGAGGCGGCCATCCCCTGCGTTTGGCCCGCCGTTAATCTTGCGGCCCCCGCGCTCGTAAAACCGAATCACTTCGTCCAACGTTTTCAAGCTGCCATCGTGCATGTACGGCGCAGTTACGGCCACGTTGCGCAGCGTGGGCGGGCGGAAGCGGCCCATATCGTCAGGGTCGTTGGTCACGTCCATCGCGCCTCGGTTCTCGGCAGGGTAAGCGCCCTTGCCATCCAGGTTATACAAGCCGGTGTTAAAAAACGGTGCTTCTACAAACGTCGTGTTCTCGTGCTTGGTGCTGGCTGTTAAGTTAAAACTGGTGTGGCAATGATGGCACTCCAACGCCTCCGAGAAAAACAGGCGCTTGCCGTGCAACGCACTCGCACTCATCGCGGTCGCATCGCCGTTGCGCTGCCGGTCGTAGGGCGAGTTGAACGAGATAAGCCCGCGCGTAAACGAGGCCAACGCGTACACAATCGTTTTGTAGCTGATGAAGTCGGCCTCTGCTTCGCCTGGAAAAGCCAACACAAACATCTGCCGGTAACGCGCATCCTGCTTGATTCGCCCCAGCACCAAGTCCTCTTTGCCGGTAATCCCCATCTCAACTGGAAACTCGTGAAACATGGGGATGTGAATCTGTTGCTCAATGGTGGTCAGCAATGGGTTGGCCCACGTCAGCGTGGCGTTGTAGGCCGCATTCGCCAAAGTCTGGCTGTTGCGCGGATGTTTATCACCCGTGCTGCCCACCGCCACCACCTTGCCATCTGTAAACGCAAATTTCTGCGCGTGGCAACTAGCACAAGACTGCGTGCCGTTGCCCGAAAGGCGCACGTCGTAAAACAAATAGCGACCCAGTTCAAACTTGGCCTCGCTCATTGGGTTGTTGGCGGGCACCAGCGGCTTGGGAAAGCCGGGTGGCAGGTGCCAGTCGTAGCTTGTGGCACTCAAGCGCGCAACTATTTTCGCTACAGTAGGCGGGGCGGGCTGGGGCGATGGCGCAGCAGTGGGCGTTGGCTCGTTGCGTGGAATCGGTGTTGGTATGGGCTGGCCCGCCGAGCACGCCATCAGCCCAAACGCCAACAAAATATGAACAGGAAATCTCAACATCATATTTTCGTTCACCCGCGTCAACGGATGTTGAACGGATAAACGGATGCGCGCTCGCCACACAATCCGTTTATCCGTTCAACATCCGTTGAGTTGTTTACGGCTTCGCCACTTCTACCCTAAACAGCTTCTGCCCCTTGCAGTCGTTCACACACGCGCCCGTCTTCAGCGAGAGGCCAAAGTTGGTGAACAGGCCCGCGCAGTCCGGGTCGTCCGTGCCGCTCATGCAGCCTGCGGGTTGTGGCTTGGGCTGAGCCACATTCACGCGGTTCAACAGCGTCGCCAGGTCGGCCACAATCGTGTCTTTGCTGGGGTCAAAGTTGTTCAAGCGCACCTGCACCATATTGCTATTTTTGCAGGGCTGCGCAGGCGGCTGGTCGGCCATCGCTTCCATCGCCTGCATCGTCTCAGTCATCGTTTTGCCAGGGTTCTCCATCGCCATCACCTCGCCGCAACCGGTGCTGCCCAGGTGAATGAGAAACGTGTCGTTGGGCGCAGGGCTGTTGGTCTTTAGATCGAGACGGGCAAACTTGTAGCCAAATTGCCAGTTCCACCACAACGCTTGCACATTCAGTGGCGTTTTGGCAGTGGCGACATCGGCATGGTTCATCTCAAACGGTAAGCCCAGATCAAACGCAATGCCGGTGTAGTTGCCCGCAGGCACTTTGCCAATCACCGAGTTGTTTATATCTTGGGTGCCGCCGTCTTTGCACAGGCCGGTGGCATCCTCAAAGTCCAGCAGAGCCACGTCTTTGCTCTGCCATTTGTTGTCGGCGGTCAGGGCCAGCGGCACCGCTTTGCCATCGGCACGGATGAGTCTGAGGTTGGTGAGGTAAAAACGCGCATCCAAAATCTGGGCCGTGCTGCGTTTGCTGCCGAGGCCAGCAACTTGCTTGCCACAACTCACGACAGCGTTGCCCGCCTTCAACGCAAACTTCAGGCTCACGTCGCCGGTTACATTCGGCGCATCCAGCTTAAACGTATAGCTGCCCTTCTCGGTGTGGCCGTCTTCGCTCAGGGTTTTCCATTGCACGGTATAGCTGCCAGAGGCCAGCTTGTTGGGCAGCGCCACCACAAACGTCTTGCCGTCGGCCTCAATCCGGCTCTCGCCCAGCGCCACCTTTTGCTTGCTGGCATCCAGCACGGTGATGCTGCTGCCCAGTTGCAGCTTCTCGCTAAAGGCCAGCTTCAGTTGTTTGGGCAGTTCAGTAATGGTTGCGTTAGGCGCAGGTTCGGCGCTCACCAGCTTTGCATGGGCTAACGGCACTGCCGCTGCAACCTGCCCGCCAGAGAAAGCCATGGCCGCAGCCAAAGCCAATGAACATACGAAAGAAAGTAATTGCTTTTTCATGTCAGTTGTTTTTGCGTTGCCGTGCTTCCACGGCCAGCGCAATGCCGCCTGCAACAACGATGCAACCTGCGCTCGTCATTAACAGGCGATGGAATAAATCAGTTTGAGTTGGAGTTTGAGTTTCGTGCGCGGGCGGCGCAGAAGTGAGCAGCGCCGCCGCGAAGAACACAGCAATGACAATGGCGGCCTCCAGCCTTACGCTGCGGGCAAAGGTGATGGCGTTTGCACGAGAGTGCATGTTGCGCTGGGCCACAAACTTGTGCAGCCCAGCCAGCACCCCTGCCGCCAACACGCCCAGCACTTTGACCACAAGAACATTGCCATACAGCGTGGTGGCTAGTTTGCCCGCCTCGCTGATGTGGCGCGCGCTGAGCCACAACCCGGTGCTGCTGACCAACGCCACACCCACGATGCCCAGCGGCGAGAATCTCCGAATCAGCCGCGCAGTAATCTGCGCCGCCGTTGCATCATCGCTGTTGCGCAGAATCAGCGGCATCGTCATCGCCAACACAGCTAGGCCCCCACCCCACAAGCCGCCTGCGATGAGGTGCGCAAAGTCGGCGGCGATGAGCCACGCACCTGCATCCTTCGCAAAGGTGTGGCTGGTGCGGGTGAGGGTTGCGTAACACGCCACACCCAACCCTGCGCACAGCCACAAGCCAACATC
>JAYTNY010000382.1:0-8375 GCA_043748055.1 Roseobacter sp. | reverse complement strand
GGGTCGTTGACGTAGATGGCGAACACCAAACCGCCTTCTGTAAGCAGCCCCGCCGTTTGCAGCAGGCCAGATAAGCCATGCCCGTAGAAAAAGTTGTCGCCCAAAATTAACGCGCATGGCTCGTTGTTAATAAATTTCTCGCCGATCAAAAACGCCTGGGCGATGCCGTTGGGGGCGGGCTGAATGGCGTACTCAATCTGCAAGCCCAATCGTGAGCCATCCCCAAACAACTGTTTATACAAATCAATATGCTCTGGCGACGAAATAATCAGAATCTCTCGAATGTTCGCCAGCATGAGTACTGAGAGCGGGTAGTAAATCATCGGCTTGTCGAACACCGGCAAAATTTGTTTGGAGAGCGAAATGGTGAGCGGATACAGGCGCGTGCCGAGACCGCCAGAGAGGATGATGCCTTTCATGTTAGTGATTGGTGAATAGTGAATAGTGATTGGTGATAATCGCTAGGCGTTATCGGCAGTAAGATTTTTTGACAGGATGAACAGGATTTCACAGGATTAATCCTGTTGAATCCCGTAATCTTGTCTATTTCCGATAATGTCTACTATTCACCAATCCCCGTTCACTAATAATCGAGTTCTTGAATGTCTGCCAAGTCTATCAGCCCGGTTACTTCGTCGGGCAGCAGCGCACCGGCTTCGCCCTTGCGGTTGCACAACGTGCGGTACTGGCAGTAGGTGCACTTCTTTTCGTCGGTCGTGGGGTTGTTAAACAGCTCGTCGTCGGTGCGGCCTGCCACGCTCTCGATCAATTTGAGCAGGCGTTGTTTGTCTTGTTCATATTCGGCTCGTGAATAAGTAATCTCGACCCATGGTTTGTCCGGAAAGTTCGCCAGCCAGTAGCGCATCACGCACTGCTCTGGCTCCAGCGCCACGCCCGCGTTGAACGGCGCACCTGCCGTCGCCAGCACATACAAATACACCCGCGTCTGCAAGCGGTCTCGAAAAAAACGATATGGCAACGGGTTCTCGCTGCGCAGCGTTTTCCAATCCACGATGATGGAGGGTGAATGGGGATTAGGGATTGGGGGTTGAGCGAGGAGATCGAACCGCCCATATAAACGATATTCGCCGATGGGTGCGATGAGTTCCAACTCTGGCAAACGCTGAGGCGGCAACTCACTGAAATCAGTGTTGATAAATCTCGACCACCACGTCACCAACTCTTCATCGTCTTGGCTCTTGGCTCTCGGCTCTTGGCCCTCAATCCCCAACCAATGCCGCTCGATCCATGTGTGCAGCAGCGCCCCACGCCGCAAATACGCTTGATACGTCAGCGGGTTCATGCCCGTCGGCCCGCTCTCAATCAGCGGCCAAGCCTGCCGCGCAATGTAGCTGAGATAGAACCGGCGCGGGCAATCTTCCAAATCGCTTAGGCTGTGTTGGCTGAAGACAAACGTTGGGTCAAGCATGATGCAGAATTGTAGAGGTTGTCTTGTATGCTTAACGTATGTCCTCGCTAGAAACTCATGCAGAAGCCCCATCTACCCAAAGCATCCAAAGCACCCAAGCCGCTAACAACAAACCGTTGCGCACCCGCGTCCTAAATCTCGCCTGGCCCGTCATCGCCGAAAACTTGCTCGAAACGCTGCTCGGCGTTGTAGATGTGGCACTGGTAGGGGTGCTGGGTGCCAGCGCCATTGCGGGTGTGGGCGCGGCACAACAAGGCTTGTATTTGCTCATCTCCGTTTTGGCTGCACTTTCCATTGGGTGTTCGGTGTTGGTAGCCCAAGCTGTTGGCGCCAAAGACCCGGTGCGCGCAGGCCAACTCGCGCGGCAATCGTTGTTGTGGAGCGTCATCATCTCTGTCCCACTGGTCGCCATCGGCTTCATCTTCTCGCGCCCCTACGTCAACATCTTCGGCATGGATGCCGTCGCCACCGAGATCGGCGTCGGATATTTGCACGTCACCATGGGAACCGTTGTCGTGCTGGTGGCGCTGCTCATTGGGAGTGGCGTGCTGCGCGGCGCGGGCGATTCGCGCACGCCGTTCATCGTCACCGCCATCGCCAACGTCATCAACGTGCCACTGGCCTACGGCCTCATCAATGGCGCGCTGGGTTTGCCCAACCTGGGCGCGGTGGGCAGCGCCTGGGCCACGTTTATTGCGCGGGCGGTGGCGCTGGTGCTGTTGTTGATGGCGCTCTGGCGTGGGCGCAACGGCGTGACGATTCGCCAAGGTACGAGCTGGCGGCTGGATTTCACCATCATTAAACAAGTGTTGACCATTGGCATACCCGCCGCCATCGAGCAAGTCCTCACAACGATAGCCTTCACCGCGCTTACCGTGTTGGTAGGCACTTTGGGGACCATTTCGCTGGCGGCTCATCGGCTGGTCATCGCCATAACATCGTTTGCGTTCTTGCCAGGCTTTGGGTTTGCCGTGGCAGCCACCGCGCTCATCGGCCAATCCATTGGTGCAAAAAATCTGTCCGATATCAAGCCCATTGCGCGCATCGCCGCCATCTGGGCTACCCTGTGGATGGGAAGTATTGGCCTGCTGCTCATTGTGTTTGCGCCGCTGGCCCTCAGCCTGTTTACCCAAGACCAAGCCGTGATTGACGCCGGACAAACCGCTTTGCGGGTGTTGGGCTTTGCTCAGGCGGCCTGGGCCGTGCAGCTTGTTTATTCCGGCAGCTTGCGCGGCATGGGCGATACGCGCTCGCCGCTGGTGGTGTTTGCCGGCGGCATGTGGGTTTCGGTGGGCTTGGCCTGGTTGCTGCTGCGCCTCTTTCCAGGTGGGTTGGCTACGGCGTGGTCGGCTTTTCTCATTACTACACCGCTTATCACAGCGCTTATGGTGTGGCGTTTTACCAGCAAGGTGCGCCAGTTAAAATAAATTGATGAATGACCCACGCCTACAAACCGACCGCAACGTGTGGCTGGCTACAGTACGCCCCAACGGCAAGCCGCATTTAATTCCCATTTGGTTCGTGTGGCACGCCAATAAGTTTTATATTTGCACCGAAGGCAACAGCGTCAAGATCAAAAACATTCAGGCCAATCCGCGCGTCTCCGTCTCGCTCGAAGACGGCAACAAGCCAGTTGTGGCCGAGGGAACTGCGACGCTGCTCGAACGTCCTTACCCCGACGACGTGGCGGCGTTGTTCAAACAGAAATACGACTGGGACATTAATAAAGAGGGCAGCTACACAACACTCATCGAAATTGCGCCGCAGAAATGGCTGAACTGGGGATAATTCATAGGCATGGCAACAGGCATGAGTGGCTGGCGAAACTCCCTCCGCAATTGGATTGAAAACGCGCGCCTCGCTTTCGAGCGCCTAATTCTGCCGCCCCACAAACGCCAACGCGCCCAGCACAACCAAAATCGCTACCGCTGGTTTTACCATGCCGACTGGCAACGCCTGGAGTATGAATCCGAAGCCGATTTGCGTGCAGGCCGCTACGAAGACTTCAAAGACATCGGCGAGTTAATCACCGTGTTGCGCCAAAACAACCTCACCGAACCCGCCTCAAATTTTGACCGCATCGCCGCCGCCCTGCGCCACACCGTGCGGCGTAGCACGCGCCGCATCACCCGCCGCAGCGAGGGCTAACCTAAGCCATGATCTTCCGCTGCACCGCCCGCTTCATGCAATCGTTCGATGCGCTGGATCGCCCCTCTCAAGCGATAGCCATCAAAGCCATCGAAGGCTTCAAAGAAACCCCGCGCATCCCATCGGCCCAGGCCCGCGTGGTGAAAGAAGACGAGGGCTTTGATGTGTGGACGATGCCCTGCGGCAGCGGCTTGCACATCACGTTTTCGTTTATAGATGAAAGCGAACAACCCGACCACTATGTTTGCGTGCTGCGGAATGTGGGGCGGGAGGGATAGAGATTGGTGAATAGGGATTGGTGAGTGAGTCACCAATCCCTATTCACCAACTGCTCATTTCAACAACTCGTTCAGAAACTTTACCGTCATCGCTTCGCCCACGCGCACTGTGCCCGGTTTCTCCACAACAGCTACCAGGCCACGTTTGTGCAGCGCGGCTTTGGGAAAGCGCGATTGCAACCCGGCGCGTTCCGGGAATTGCGCCTGAATCACTTTGCCCGGCCCAACGCACGGCAGGTTTTCGTATGTCACCATCAGCACCGCCCCATCCGCAAAGAACAAGCGCGTGGCGGGCACAAGCTGCGTAAGGCCTGCGATGCCGCTGATGCAGATATTCGCGCCCAACCACTCCGGCAACACCTGTGGCAGTTGCATCGCCGCCGCCACCTCGGCCAACTCCTCCACAGACACCAGCGTAACCTGGCGATGATTGCGAATGAGCGTGCCGCGCGGGTAATGCGGCTCGCGCGCATCGCTCTTGCGCATCCAGCCCGCGTGGGTGTCGCCAGCCACACCTTCCCAAGTTAAGGTGATGGGGTTCTGGGCAGTGGTGACTAACGAGCTAGAACTCACACCTACACCCACAAATTCAACTTTACCTTGCATAGCATCCTCAAACCAACTTTCCTTCGAGTTGCGTTCCAACCCCCGACCCCTAAAGGGGAGTCTTAGATTTTCAGAATGAGTTCATCATTTCGACTTGATTGAGGAACTTGTTGCAAATATCCAGGACTCCCCTTTAGGGGTCGGGGGTTCTGCGCATCACGCCACAAACTTCTGGCTCATCGCCACCAACGCATCCAGCTTTGCGGCAGCGGCGCCAGTGCTAATGGCGTTGCGCGCTATCCCAATGCCTGCTGCGATGCTGGGGGCTGCATCCGCCGCATACAACGCAGCGCCCGCATTCAGCAGCACCACATTCATCCGCGCCGGCACATCATCGCCTTGCAAAATACTGCGCGTAATGGCCGCGTTAAAGTCGGGTGTGCCGCCACCCAGATCGGCCAGCAGGGCACGCGGCAAACCAAAGTCCTGCGCATCCAGCTCATACATTTTTATCGCGCCGTTTTGAATCTCAGCCACCGTGTTCATGCCCACCGTGGTCAATTCGTCGATGCCCGCGATGCCTTCGCCCGTGCCGTTCACCACCAACGCGTGGGTCGTATCCAGATCGCGCAACACCTCGGCCATCACCAAGACCAAATGGCGGCTGAACACCCCCATCAGGTGATGCTGCGCAAAAGCCGGGTTGCTGGGCGGGCCAATGATGTTAAAGATCGTTCGCGCGCCCAACTCGCGCCGCACCGGCGCAGCGTGCTTCATGGCTGGGTGGTGCGTGGGCGCGAACGCAAAGCCAATGCCCACTTCGTCGATACACTGGCCCACCTGTTCTGGGGTCAGCGTCACGCTCACGCCCAGCGCGTTCAGCACATCGGCGCTGCCGCTTTGCGACGAGGCGGCCTTGTTGCCATGCTTCGCCACCGGCACACCCGCGCCCGCCACCACAAACGCCGTTGTGGTGCTGATGTTGAACGTGTTGGAGTGATCGCCGCCCGTTCCAACCACATCAATTAAGCCAGTGCGCTGCGTGGGGATGCGCAGCATGTGCGTGCGCATGGCGCGAATGCTGCCCACAATTTCGTCGGCGCTCTCGCCCTTCATGCGCAGCGCTGCCAAGTACGCGCCAATCTGCGCGGGCGTGGCCGCGCCAGTCATGATTTGGTTCATGGTCGCCTCGGCCTCTTGCGAGGTGAGTGATTGTTGCGAGAAGAGTTTGTTTAGGGAGTCTTGAATCATTTTTTAGCTCTTTGCTATTGGCAATTAGCCATTGGCCACTACTCGATAGCCAATAGCTAATTGCCAATTCCTAGTCCAACATATTGAGAAAATTCTGAATCATCTGTTTTCCATGGCTCGTCAAAATGCTCTCCGGATGAAACTGCACCCCAAACGTCGGATGCGTCTTGTGTCGCACGCCCATCAACTCACCGTCCTCGGTGTGCGCCGTTTTCACCAGCACCTCTGGCAATGGCTCTTCCACAATCAGCGAGTGATAGCGCGTGGCCTCAAACGGGTTGGGCAAGCCCGCAAACAACCCCTGCCCATCGTGATGCACCAGGCTGGTCTTGCCGTGCATCAGCTTGGGGGCGCGCACCACGTTGCCGCCGAACGCAAAGCCCATGCACTGTTGGCCCAGGCACACGCCCAAAATCGGCACCTGGCCGCTAAACGCCCGCAACACATCGTTGCTAATGCCGCTGTCCTGCATCGGGCTGCCCGGCCCCGGCGAGATCACAATCGCCGTCAGCGGCAGCGCCTTTAATTCATCAATCGTTATTTTGTCGTTGCGAAACACCCGCAAGTTCTGTTCAGCGTCCAGCCCCATGTTCTGCATCAGCTCGCCAAAGTATTGCACCAGGTTATAGGTGAAGGAATCGTAGTTATCTATTACAACAATCATATTTAGCCTTGAGCTATGAGCTATGAGCTATGAGTTCAAAGCTCATGGCTCACCGCTCATAGCTAATTGCTCTCCGCCTCATCAATCGCCACCTGCACTGCGCGCAGTTTGTTGGCGGTCTCTTCGTATTCGCCGGTGGGCGTGCTATCGGCCACCACACCGCCCGCAGCCTGCATGTAGCAGGTATCGCCAATCATCACAATTGTGCGGATGACGATGCAGGTGTCCATCTGCCCGTTAAACGAGAAGTAGCCCACCGCGCCGCCGTAAATGCCGCGTCGCTCACCTTCCAACTCTTCGATAATCTCCATCGTCCGCACCTTCGGCGCACCCGTCAACGTGCCCGCCGGGAACGTGGCGCGCAGCACATCAAACTGATCTAGCCCGTCGCGCACCACGCCCTGCACCTCGCTCACAATGTGCATCACATGCGAGTAATTCTCGACCACCATCAAATCCGGCACCGTCACCGTGCCAAACTTGGCGATGCGGCCCACATCATTGCGCCCCAGGTCAATCAGCATCACATGCTCGGCGCGTTCTTTGGGGTCGCTCAGCAGTTCGGCGCGCATGGCTGCGTCTTCGGCTTCGGTGAGGCCGCGCCGCCGCGTGCCCGCAATCGGTCGCACCGTCGCCACATTGTTCTCATAGCGTGCGTGCAGCTCTGGCGATGCGCCAATGATTCTCAACGGTTTATCTTTGACACTGAATAAGCCATCAAAGTTAAAGTAGTACATCCACGGCGAAGGGTTAATCATGCGCAGGCTGCGGTAGATGGCGAACGGATGCGCCGTCGTCCGTCGCTCCAGCCGCCGCGAGACCTGCACCTGAAACGTATCGCCACTGGCAATAAACTCTTTGGCCTTGCGCACCGCTGCCTCGTATTCACTTTGGCTCTTGTTGCTCTTGGTCGGCGTGCATTCTGCGGATGGGTCTGGCGATAGATTTAGATACGGCGAATTAAGTCGCGCCACAATCGTTTTGATTCGCGCAATCGCATCCTCATAAGCCGTAACGACCTCACCCCCAACCCCCTCCCCTTGAGGGGAGGGGGCTATGAACGCATTCGCAATCACCAGCAGTCTGTGCTTGGCATGATCGAATACGCACAGCGTGTCCGTCATCATGTAAACCGCATCTGGCACGCCCAGCACATCTTTGGCGGTGTTGGGCAAGTCCTCAAACTGGCGCACCACATCGTAGCCGGTGTAGCCCACTAGCCCGCCGCAAAAACGCGGCAGCCCCGGCAGCGGCACAAACTGGTACTTTGCCATCTCGGCCCGCAGCGCGTCCAGCATGTCTCCGGCGCGGGGGGCTTCGATGGGGTTGAGTTTTGGCGCAGGAATGGGCACTGGCTCAACTTGCACACCATCGCTTGTAAGCGTGTGCTTAAAAAGTTGGCCGTCGCGCATTACAAACGCCTCTTTCATCCGCACGCCCAAAAACGAGTAGCGGGCGATGCGCTCGCCGCCATCCACGCTCTCCAGCAAAAAACTTGGCTCGGTTCCGCTCAGCTTGAGGAAGAGCGAGACCGGCGTTTCCAAATCGGTCGGCAACTCGGCATACACGGGAATTAAGTTGCCGCGCTTGCTCAGCTCACGCACTTCATCCAGGCTCGGCTTAATCGTTAATTTTGGCATTGGCACCTCCAAATCACGGAAAACATAAAACGCCTCCAGTCCTAAACTGCATCGCAGTAAGGGACGAGAGGCGTCTGCTCGTGGTGCCACCCTTGTTCGCAGCGCGAATTCTGATTCACAACGAATTCCTATTCGCACTGCCTCAAATTCAAAACGCACAACCATGCGTCCCGCCCTGTAACGGTAGCGGCTCCGGCTTTCCTAATTAGTGACTAGGGCTTAGAGATTGGTGATTGAAATCGCTGAATCACCAATTCCTAATCCCTAATTACTGTTCTGTCCGCAACTCCCAAGTCCATTCAGCTTCTGCAACTTGCGCAGCGCTTTCACCGTTGTGCGCCGCTCTCTAAGCAATGGCAAACAAAGCTTACTAGTCTTGATCACTGTCTTTAATGCATGAAATTTTACTCAAGCAACAT
>JAYTNY010000381.1:0-17486 GCA_043748055.1 Roseobacter sp. | reverse complement strand
CAGGTTTCTTTAAGAAACCTGGTTTGTGTCCGCTGGGTTACAACACTGCCAATAACAATTTGTTAAGGCAAGCTCAACAGCCACAAGTTCTTATCTCGCGCATTCACGAACACCACATGCTTGCCATCTGGCGACACATCCCAATCGCCGTTGGCGACGCGGAAGGGTGAACTTGCGCTGGCGGGGATGAGCAATTCGCTTTGGCCGGTGGTGGCATCCAGTTGCCACAGCTCATGGCTGGGGGCGTTGAGCTTGAGCGGGATGTAGAGCAGGCGATTGCCATCGCGCCATTTGTAGGCCCCAAAGATATTCAGGCGTTGCGGCTGCGGGTTGGGTTGATCGAGCGCGAGAGAGTACATGCCATCCAGCGATTCATCTTGCGCCTGGGCGATGAAGAACACGAGGTGGCTGTCATCCGGCGAGAGCGCAAAGCCGCGCATGCGCTCGGCGGTGAACAAAGGCTGAATCTGCGCCTCATCATCTCCGTTGGTCAGGTTCAAAATCGCCAGCGTCGGTGCGGCATCTGTTCGGTTGGGTTTGCCGGAAATAAGCATGCGTGGCGACTTGTTGAACCAGGCGACGATGCCGCCGCCGTAGCGCGTAGCGATGCGTTTGGCGTTGCTGCCATCTATGTTCGCCAACCAAATCTCGTTGCGCCGCACATCAAAGTTGCCCGTATCCTGGCCCACGGTCCACGCAATTTGGCTGGCATCGGGCGAGAACGATATGCTGCGGCCTCCGTTGTTGATAGGGAATTTGGTGCTGTCGCTGGCGCGCTCCACAAATGTTTGGCCGCTGAGCAAATCGGCGCTGTAACTCAGGTCGCGGCTAAATGGGCCTAGCTTCTCGATGAGCAGCGTGGGCTGCGCGAGCGGTGTGTTTATGGGCACGGCATACACCCCGGTTAGGGCTTCAGCGGACGGCCGATCTATAAACGCCACACGCGCCCCATCCGCCAAAAAGAATGGCTGCACGCAGCAACCGCCGGTGGTGAGCTGGGTGAAGATGGGCGAGATAGGGATTAGGGATTGGGGACTAGGGATTGGGGTGGGTGCTTGGGATTGCGGATTGGAGATTGGGGATTGAGCGGTGGGTGTTGGTATCGCCTGTGTTGGGGCGAACGCCACCGAGACAGGCGCGGCAGTGGGTTCTACATTCGCTGAGCGGCAACCGACCAGAAACATGCATACGGCCACAAAAATTTTGAACTTCATATTGATCTCTACAAATCACCAATCCCTATTCACTAATCCCCAATTCGCTACCGCCAATCCCTCGGCCATGTCTGCTCAAATTCGTTAATCAGTGGGCCACCGAAGGCAATATCGGGTTGGTCGTAGAGGTTTTGCCATTTGCGCGGGTTGTCTAGATCGCGCTGGAAGCCGCGCCCAAACGAGCCGCTGAGAGCCAGCGCATCCCAGTCGGCATCAATCAGCACGTGGGCGTTGTAGGCCTTGCGCAAGGTGCGGTCTCGAATCTCCAAATGCAAATGCGGGCGGCTGGTGCAGGTGAGATCGGGGTCGCCGGTTTGGGCAATCACCTGGCCTTTCTTTACCTGCTGGCCCACGCTGAGCTGCGGGCGTTTGAGCAAATGCCCATACAACGAGGCGTAGCCGTTGAGATGATCGATCAACAAATTGTGCGGCGCGCTGCCGTGTTCGCGCGCATCCACTTTAATCACCACGCCATCCCCGATGCTGACCACGGGCGTGCCACAGCGTGCCGAAAAGTCGATGCCAAAGTGAATGCCTTGCCCGGCCTGATACCACTCGCGCCGCCGCGCAAAGGCGCCGGTGCTGTTGCCATACACCTGGCCCATCAGCCACGTAGCAGGGCCGGGGTCGGTGTTAAACGGCAGGCCAAATAGTTGGTCGGGTTGGGGCTGGTCTTGGGTTTGGGTGGATGAGGCTTGCACAAGTTGAGGCGCTGGTTGCGAGGCGAGGGCTGCGACGAGTGCCATCAACAAAGCACTAAGCAAAAACAGGCGTGGCATGGGCATAAGCATGCGTTGCATGCAAGAGATGATAGGCTCTAGGATGAATCTGTACTGAGATTGGGTTGTGATCGTCGACGACTACATCGACGTAGTCGTAGTCGTCGACGATTCTGCATGGCTCAACACCGCCACTGTCTCCACATGGTGCGTCTGCGGGAACATATCCAGCGGTTGGGCGTAGGCTAACGCGTAGCCATTGGCGCACAAGTATTTCAGATCGCGGGCCAGCGTGGCCGGATCGCACGAGACGTAGACCACTTTGGGCGCTTGCAGTTTTGCGAGGCCAACCAGTTCTTCGTAAGCCAAACCGGCGCGGGGCGGGTCTAGCACGATGGCGTCCCACTTGTTGCGGCTCACGTCTTTGTGGTTTAAGGCATAGGCCACATCGGCCAGCAACAGGCGCATGTTGTCGCGCCCACGCAGGTTCATGCGGGCGTCTTCGATGGCGCGTTTGCTGTTCTCTACGCCTAGCACTGCGCGGGCGCGTTCGCTGATGGGCAGCGTGAACAAACCCACCCCGCAAAACAAATCCAGCACATCTTCTTGCCCTTGCAAATCGAGTGCTGTCATCACTTCGTTCACCAGCAGCGGGGCCACCTGGCTATTCACTTGGAAGAACGATTGCGGCGAGACGATGTAACTGTGCGCGCCTATCTTCTCAGTTTCGCTCACGCGCAAATCCACATAGGCCAAAGGCTGTTTGCCGGTGACCAATCTGCTGTTGAGGGATTCATCTGCAATGGCGCATTGCTGGATCTCGACCACATCGTGCGTGCCCTCGGCATAAAACCCCAGCCTATGGTCGGGCGAGGAGACAAGCTGAATGTGATTGCGATAGTTGTATTCGCGTGGGCTAGGGATGCAATCGTGCACAACGGCGTCGCTGATCTTGCCGAAGCGCGTCAGTTGCTCCTTCACAATTTGCGTTTTGAAGCGCAGTTGCGCGGGGTAGGCCATGTGTTGCCACTGGCAGCCGCCACATGCGCCAAAGTAGGCGCAAGGTGGCGTCACTCGGTCTGGCGCGGTTTGCACAGTGCGCAGCAAGCGCCCGCGCGCAAAATTCTTGCGCCGATGCACGATTTCTACCTCGGCTGTTTCTCCCGGCAGGGCATACGGCACAAACACCACCAGGCCGTCTTCGGTTCGTCCAATAGCTTCGCCGGTGGGGGCGATGTTGGTTAGTTCAATCGTTATCATGCGTGCGTCACTATAATCCACTGCGTGATTCAGGCTGAACTTACTCACGCTGCGCCGCATCTCTTTGCTTTACGCATCCACCCACAAGCATTGGCGGCGTTGCGAGACCAGACCCGCGTCTATGACAGGCTGGATTGGTGGGAGCTGGAAAGCTGGTGTGGCAGTGATGCGTTTGTTGCGCTGAGCACGACCCAACCCAAGTCACTTGTGGCTGCGCTGCTGGCGGTGCCGATTGAGATCGCGGATATCCATCGTTTGGCATCGGCATGTAGCTCGGCAGCGTGGTTGCGCTGGTGTGCGGTGGCCGATGGGCAATCGCCCTCGGCGCTGTTGCGTGCGCTGATGGCCGAAACTGAGAGCCGCCTGCGCAACGCCAACGTGCGCGAACTGTGGTGTGCCTGCGAGCCGCACGATTGGCTGGCGACAAACTTGCGCGACCTGGGCTTTAAGCGGCGCGACGAATTGGTGACGATGTTGCGAGTATCGCGCTTGTCTCGTAAGTCTGTGGATTGGGTTTTGCCCTGGCACACCACATTGCGCGTATTGCACCCTGCGTTAATTGACGCTCACCTGCTGGCGCAGATTCACGCGTTGGACACAGCCGCGTTCGAGCCGCCCTGGCGCTACTCGGACTATGTGTTGCGGCGGGCTTTTTTGCACTCGTGCTACGTTACGGTGGCCGAGCAGGATGGGCGCATCGTAGGCTACCAATGCGCCATGCACGATGGCAACCCCAGCGATTTGATCGCGCATATCACGCGGCTGGTGGTGCATCCATTGGCGCAGCGCAGCGGCGTGGGCACGGCCCTGTTTGGGGATGCGGTGGGGCAATTGCTAAGCATGGGCGCAAGCGAGATTACGCTGAACACGCCCGCCAGCAACGTTGCTACGCAGCGCCTCTACAAACGCTTTGGGTTTGTGCCGCTGGCCGAGCGTGTGGTGGTGGTGTGCAAAGATTTGGCTGCAACAGCGCGAGACTAACCCGTGGCAAAAAATGGCGAAAAAACAACGCAAGCCACCCACCAAATTACAGCCTGCAAAACAGGCGGCAGCGACAGTGCAACGCACCAGCGTGAGGCGCACGCAACAGGCCAGCAAGCGCAACACCCGCGCCCAGGCCAGCCGCATTGCGGGCATGGCGCGAGGTGCGGCCGACGACGCACCCGAAGTCGCCATCTCACCTAATGCGCGGCGGGGCTTTGTGTGGGCGGTGATTGGGCTGGCGGCGGCCTTGCTGCTATTGGCTGCGTTTCAAAATCGCGCCAGTTGGCTCTCGGTGTTGTCGCCAAACCCTGGTGCAGCGCCCTCTGCAGCACAAACCGCAAACCCCGCCATAAACGCCATCACCCCCACCCAAAGCGTAACTGCTGACGATTGGCAAAACCGCGTGGGCATTGTGAGCGGCCACCGGGGCAACGACAGCGGCACGGTATGTGATGACGGCCTGACCGAAGCACAAGTGAACTTTGAGGCCGCCACGCGCACGGCCAGCATTTTGCGCGCGCAAGGCTACACGGTGGATGTGCTGGACGAGTTTGACGTGCGCCTCAATGGCTACCGCGCGTTAGCGTTGCTGTCTATTCACGCCGACTCGTGCGCCTACATCAATGACCTGGCGACGGGTTACAAAGTGGCGCGCTTTCTATACAGTTCAATCTCGGAAGAAGAAGATAAATTAGTGGCGTGCGTGTCGGCCCGTTATGCGAAGGCCACTGGGCTAACGTTTCATCGCACCACCGTGACGCATGACATGAAGGAGTACCACGCCTTCCGCGAGATTGACCCCAAGACGCCCGGCGCGATTATTGAGCTGGGCTTTATGTACAAAGACCGCAATGTGCTGGTGCGCCGCAAAGACGATGTGGCCCAGGGCGTTGCCAACGGCCTAATGTGTTTTTTGAAAGGTGAAGTGCCGTAATAGAATCTTAAAACTGCCGAGGTGTGATCTATGTCAACTCTTTCTTCTTCTCGATTGGTTCGCAATCTCTTTGCTTTGTTGTGTGCCGTTGTTGTGCTGTGTGCGCCGCAGGTTGCTTCGGCTTCAGTTGATGGCGCTGCCGCTGGCGACATGCCCTCAGCCCCACGCAACGGCAAGTGGATCGAAGTGGTGCTCTCTCAGCAGCGCCTGAACGCGTGGGACAACGGCACGCTGGTGATGAGCACCGCCATCTCCAGCGGCACGCGCAAAACGCCCACCGTGCGCGGCACCTTTCGCATCTATCGCAAATATCGCAGCGCCCGCATGCGCGGCCCCGGCTACGATCTGGCGCACGTGCCCTACGTCATGTACTTCAAGGGCAGCTATGGCCTGCATGGCACTTACTGGCACAGCAACTTTGGGCGACCGATGAGCCACGGTTGTATAAATCTGCCCACTGGCAAAGCGGCCTGGTTATTCCAGTGGGCACCTTCGGGCACGGTTGTGGTGGTGCATTGATTCGCCCGCCAGCAAGTGAATCTGCGTCTTGTCTTGCAACGCCGGCGCCTTGTCCAGCGTAGTCAGCTCTTTCTTAGCCTCCTACATTTGTTCACGCGTGCAGACCTGTCAGGTCTGCACCACTGCGTAACCGTCATCACGTTGCTCTCTTATAGCGATGTCTCTTGGGCAAGTAAATTCGCTTTCGCATAAGGGAAATCTCACTCAAAATGCGTTTACTTTGATTGGGCAGCCAGGCTGTCACAACTGAGGAGTGCTATGAACCGAACCCTGCGAAATTTTGTTTTATCTGTCATTCTGCTTACATCCATCTTTGCTGCATCGCCGCAAGCCCAAGCCAACACCGATGCCCCCGACGCCGCGCCGGTGACGATGATCGTCACCACCCTCGCGGACAAGCTGGACCCTAACGATGGCAAATGCTCTTTCCGCGAGGCGATGGCGCGCGCGTCTGGCTCGCCGGAGGTCAACGTGAGCGAGTGTCCCATCAGCAACGGCAACACGCTGATTACGTTTGGCGTGGCCGGGACGATTGTGCTGACTGATGCGGTGAATCATGGCAGCCTGCCAGACACGACCAACAAAATAACCATTCAGGGGCCAATAACGATTGACGCGAAGAACGTGCAAGCCATTATTTTTGATGTGGAGAGCAACGGCACGCTGAACTTAATCGGCGTGAATATCAAGAACGCCAGCTACACCGCGATAGATAGCCGAGGCAAGCTGCAAATTGCAGGCGGCAAGTTTGAGAATAACAGCGCGGGTGGGGCTGGTGGCGGGGCGATTAGAAACGATGGCACGGCCATCATCGCGGGTGCCAGCTTCATCAACAACAAAGCCGTGCGCAAACCCGATGAAGGGGCCAACGCCACCAAAGACGGCGGCGCGATTCGCACCACGTGGAAGCTGACGATTGCGGGCACCACGTTTAAGGGCAATGTGTCCGATGGGCAGGGTGGGGCGATTGCGTTTAAGGGTGGCAACATGGACATCGCTGATAGCGCGTTTACGGCCAACGTGACGAAGGGCCAAGCGCCGGATTTGGATTACGGCGGCGATGGCGGGCAGATTGGCGAAGGCGGCGGGGCCATCTCGTTGCGCGCCAGCAGCAACACCTACCCGATGACGATCAAGCGCACGGCGTTCTCGGCCAATGTGGCGTTGGAGGGCATCGGCGGGGCCATTCACCATGATGGCAATGCCTTGCTGACGATTACGGATTCGTCGTTTCAGGCGAATCATGTGGGCTCGCCGGGCAAGTTGGGGGCGGGTGGGGCGATTCACAATCAGAGCCAGCTCACCCTAAAGCGCAGTGTGTTTGCGGCCAACAGCGCCACCGGCGATGGCGGCGCGTTGGCGAACGAAAAGGATGGGCAGGTGAAGCTGCTGATGACGGGCTTTGCGGGCAACAACGCCAGCGGCAACGGTGGGGCCATTACGCATCTCAATATCACCGGCAGCGAGGGCAAGATTGAGGCCAAGGCGCTGGCGATTACCGGCAACATTGCGGGCAGCAAAGGCGGCGGCATTTACGACCACGACAGCAAATATGACAAAGCCGAGTTGAAGTATGTGGTGATGGCGGGCAACCTGCCGAACAATTGCGAAGACAAGAACAAAGGCGATGACGTAGACGCACCGCCCAACACCCCCGATGACCAGCAGCAATGGCCGGTGGACAGCAAAGGCAAAAATTCGTTTAGCGACAACACGTGCGACAAGCCCGAAGATGGCGACGAGCAAAACCCCGACCCCAAGCTGGACCCCGCGCCCGCCGCCAACGGCAGCACGGTGCCAGGCTTGCTGACGCAGAAGCCGTTGGTCGGCAGCCCACTGATTGACAAGATTCCTGCAGCCGATTGGAACAACGACCCTGATTTGAAAAATGAGCAAACCGATGTGCGTGGCATGCCGCGCGCGATGAACGGCAACGGTGTGGGGCTTATCCCACTCATCGACATTGGGCCGTTTGAGGTGGACGACGCCACGCCGGAGTTCAGCAGCCTGCCGTTGCCGGGCAGCGTGATTACGGTGGGGGCATCGACCATTGGCAGCATGGTGACTAAGACCAACGCGCTGATTATTTACAACAGCGGCGCGGCAGATTTGCAAATCACCAGCGTGGGGCTGAGCGGCGCAAACCCTGGCGACTTTGGCGCGGGGGCCAGCGCTTTTACCGTGAGCGGTAGCGGCAGCAACGATGTGAACCTGACCTGCACGCCTAGCGCGCTGGGCACGCGCACCGCTACGCTGAGCTTTAACACCAATGATCCACGACCCGGCAAGGGCGTTGCGACCTATGCGCTGCGGTGCATCGGCGCGGCGGTGGCAACACCCGGCTTTAGCAGCAGCCCGCCCGCGCCGGGGCCGGTGAACGAGTTCACCGTTGTGGGGGTGGATGACAATTTCAACCTCGCCATCAAAGAAGTGGGTAACGCCGCACTGACGCTTTCTAACCCAACGCTGACCAGCAACCCGGCGGGCGCGTTTGTGGTGCTTACGGCGTTCCCGGCCAACATTGCGGATGGAGCAGCGACGGGCTTTGTGACGCTGACTTGCGTGGCGAACACGCCGGGCTTAAAGACCGGCAAGCTGAGCTTTAACACGAATGACCCACAGCACCCAACCGTGAGCTATGACTTAGCCTGCCAGGTGGACAAAGCCAAAGACAAAGTGTTTGCGGGGAATTTTTGGAGCATCAACGGCCTCTCGCCAAATCCAGGGCCATACGGCATTGCGCTCAGCCCAGACGGCAAGCACGCTTATGTGGCCGATGAAGGGAGTAGCAAGATTGTGACCTTCCGCGCGCAGACGAGCGATTCGGGCAAGGCTACTTCGCTTGCGTTCGCCTCTAGCTTTGACAACGCCACCTTGAGCGCCAACAACGCCATCACCGCACCCATACAAGTGGCGGTGAGTGCGGATGGCTTGAATGTGTATGCGACGGCTGTAACGGGCGATTCGATTGCGACGTTTAGACGCGACCCCGAAGAGGGCAGCTTGACGTGGGTGGACACGGTGAAAGATGGTGCGACGTATGGCTGCATGATTGCTCAACCCTGCGCGGGCAACTTGGATGGATTGAATGGCGCGTATGGCATCGCCATTAGCCCCGATGGCAAGTTTGTGTATGTCAGCAGCATCACCGATAGTTCGGTGGTGGTGCTGCGGCGCAACGAAAGCAACGGCGCGCTGAGCAGCACCGCGTTGATTGGCAGTGGTGCCTATTTTGTGCAGCAATACACCAATCCCAGCATGATCTCGGCGTATGGCATGGCGATGAGCCACGACGGCGCAAACTTGTATGCCACCGGCTACAGCAGCGATGCGTTGGTGGTGCTGACGCGTGACCCGATCAGCGGGACGTTGACCACCAAGCAAGTGTTGACGACGAGCGTGGCCGTCGGGTTGGATGGCGTGTTCCGCGTGGTGGCAACAGCGGATGGGCGGTTTGTGTATACGGCGGGCGGCAACAACGGCACGGGCGGCGTGTGCGTGTTTGTTCGCAACACGGTAGATGGCACGCTGACGTATAGAACCTGTTACACCGACACCGCCCAGCGTGCGCTGAACGGCGCAAGCGATCTGGCCCTCAGCCCGGATGGCAAACGGCTGTTTGTAAGTTCGCGCTTTGAGGATGGGGTGAACGCGTTTGACCGAAATCCGGCGACGGGCTTGTTGATCTTTGCGGATGTACTGACCGGCACGACGACGGCCAGCGGTACACCGTTGCAAACCACGCGTGGTGTAGCTGTCTCGCCAGACGGCGGCTATGTGTATGCCACCGGCCACGATGACGACGCGGTGGTTTCGATTCCCATTGCGAACCCGGTGCCGTTAGCAAGTGCGTTGGCCCCGGCGGGTGCCATCAACACACCCGGCACGGTGCTAACGCTAACGGTGAACGGCCAAGACTTTTTGCCCACCTCGCGGGTGCGGCTGAATGGGATTGATTTGACGAGCGAATATGTGAACGCGACGCAAATGCGGGCGCGGGTGGCCTCGCTGAGTATGGGTGCACCGGGCAACAAGGACATTACAGTCTGGATCCCTGCGCCGGGCGGCAGCAGCAACGCCATTCCGTTTGTGGTTCTGAATGCCGGCGAAGTGCCAGCGCCGTCGGTGCTAGGTGTGGATGTGTTGGGTGCGACGGCGGGCGCAGGCCCAATCAACATCAACGTGAATGGCATGAACTTTGTGAGCGGGGCGCAGGTGTTGTGGAATGGCTCGGCGCGCCCGACGACGTTTGTGAGCAGCACGTTGTTAAACGCGACCTTGACCGCCGAGGACATGGCCTGGCCCGGCGCGAGCGCTGTGACGGTGCAGAACCCGGGCGCGCTGGCGGCCAATGCGCCCGAAGCAACTACGCCATCAAACCCGGTGCCGTTTGTGGTGGTGGGGCCGGAGTTGAACCCGCCACCTGGCATCGCGGCGTTGAATCCGGTTTCGGCCACGCAGTTGATTCAGGTGGCGCGGCTGGACGTGCGGGTGAGCGGTAATGGCTTTGTGCTGGGCGCGCAGGCCAAACTAAATGGCGAGGACAGGCCCACCCAGTTTGTGGATGCCAGCACGCTGACGATGACGCTGAGCGCGGGCGACTTGGTGGTGCCGGGCATGGCGAATGTGGTGGTGATGAATCCGGGGCCAGGCGGCGGCGATTCCAACGTGGCGAGTTTTGCGGTGGTGGGCGCGGATTTGAATCAGGTGTTTTTGGTGTATTTGCCGGTGGTGCGCAAATAGCGGCGAAAGTAATGCGCGTCAACGGATAGTTAGCGGATAAACGGATGTATGGCGCGCGCGCATCCGTTTATCCGTTCAACATCCGTTAATGGCGGACTACCGCAACACTATCGGCATATACACCTTGCGTTGTGGCGGCGCAGCGGGCGCACGCAGCGAAAGATAGCGTGCTGCGATGACCTTGCGTGGCTCGGCGGCAAAGCCACTGCCCGCCGGAACTTGCCACGCGATGGACAGATGATCGCTACCAAAGTCTTCTTTTTGCAGCGCCTCGAAGTAATAGCCCCGCCCGGCCTGCAACGAAACTGTCACCGACTTTTGAAACCATGTCTCATACTCGTCGAACCCGCGCAGGTCGGTGGTGCGCGAGAGCGCGAGCAGCGGGCGCAGGTTGGCTTCGGTCTCGTCGGTGCTAAGCGCAAAGGTGCCGCTCTCGTCGCCTGCGATCCAAAACACATACATGCCGGTTTCGGGGGGCAACAAAAAGCCGCGCAACCGGGCACCAAAGTCATCGCCTACATTTTTGGGGGTCTCTAGCGAGCCTGTTACCACCCCGCGCGAATCTGGCTGGGCGGGGTAGCGCGGCGATTGGGTTAGGCTAATCACTTGCGTGCCGGGTAAGCCCGTCCACATCTCGCGGGTCATCTGGCCATCGCCAGCGCCGGGACGCATGGGTTGCGCGCCATCAATTTGCCAGGGGCGTTGCGGCATGGGTGGCTTGGCGGCGCAGTCGCTGGTGGCCTGCGCCGAGACCGGAAGCGCCCAAGCCGTAAAGTGCGGCGAGACATTGGTGCCAGTCACATCGCACAGCGTGCGCAAAAACTGGTCGCGCTTCTTTGGGTCGGTGTTTAGTGCCGCAATTTCACTGGGGCTAAGTTCGCGGTAGCGGCGCATCACCTGCGTCCACAAACTTTGGTCCAGGTTTGGGAATCCCAGGCGCAACTGATCCAGAAAAACCAACTGGCCAAAAACATCCGCGCTGTCCCACTTATTCGGCTTGCTGGCATCGTTGAGCAACGCCAACGCTTTGATGTATTCGTTCTCATCCACTACCCGCGAGTTGCCAAACAAACGCGCTTGCGCATGCAACGAGAAAAGGTTCACCGAGGATTCAGTGCCAAACACATACGACCAGGCATCCGATTGATAGTTGTGACCCACCTCGTGCCAAATGCCCCAGCCCGCCGACTTGTAGGCGTACTTGGAGGGGGCAGCAATTTGCCAAGTGTTGTCGTACATGATCGGGAAGCTGGAATGCGCCGAGCCGAGCGCAATTTGCGCATCTTCCACATGCCATTGTTTGCCCTGTGGGGTTTGATGGGGCAGCGCCGCGCTGTCGCTCAGCCCTGCAAGTTCGTTGTGCAGTTCGGTGACGTGGCTTAGGTGCAGCGCCGCGCTGAGGATATCGCTATACGACAAGCCGCGCACCTCATCCGCAGGCACATGCGCCACCGCCAACGCGCTCTCAATCACCGCCCACGGCGCGGGGGTATTGCGGCGGGTTAGCCACTGGGCCTCGGTGGTGCTGCCCGCCACAAAGTAGGGCGCTTGCACGGCGTTGGCAATTGTCACATCCAGCGTCTTGGAGACCGATGCGCCCGATTGCAAAATGATGGCCCCACCATACGGGCTGCGGATGATGTTCTCGCCCGGCTTTAGACCAACCGCCAGCGACACGCTAGGGAAGCGCAAAAACTCGCCACTTTCGACGACGTTATCCGAATCGGGGTACAGCACATCGGTTTGGGCACCGATGCGCATGCGCACCTCGCGCAGTTCGTCTGCTGCCGCGCCACTCACAGTTACGGTGATGGGTTGGTTGGGTGCGGCGTATAACCCGGTGGCTTGCCAATTTTCGGGTGGCGCAGCCATGCGCAAATAGTCGTGGTTCTTAAAGCGCAAATCGAACTGCACCGTTTGGCTGCTGAGTGGTGCGGTAATGGGCACTAGGCCGGGGAAGACAGCGGGGTCGCGCTGCGCTGAGGCTGGTGCGCTGCTGGGCGGTAGCATCCGCGCAACACGGTCGCGGGCCAACTCAAGTTCGTAGCCTGCAGTGTTGGTCTTAGAAAGTGGATAAACGCTTGCCACGCTGGGGTTGGCGTTCACCCGCGCCAGGTCTTCGGCAAACCAGCGCCACTGTTGGCTTGCGCCGCCATGCCTGCTATACAAGCCAATGCTTGCGCCATAGTTGTCCAACGCTACATCGGCATCGTCGGCCAGCACATACACGCGCGGGTTCGCGGCAGAGGGCACGATGCGGATCGCTAAGGCATCGGTGCAGAGTTTGGTGATCAACGTCCACGAGTCCGATGACACCCGCGCCAAACAGTAACTGGCGTTGGCCGAGACCTGCCACTTGTTATCGCCGCGCACCAGCCAAAGTTGGTTCGGGCTGCTGTCGCAAGAATGGCTGCGAATGACCGGGTTGGCGGTCACGTCGCCGTCGGTGGTCAGGCAATCGTTCAAGTTGTTCGAGGGCGAGATGACATCGGGGTTTTGGGCCTGCACCCTGGCGGGTGCTGTAAACGCGTGCGCGATCAAGATGACGAGGGCAACAGAAAAGGGTATAAAACGCATAAACATCAATCTTGCAGTAACAAGCGTATCACTTCATCAGCATTAAGACGTATTTGAGGTTCTAACAGATGAGGCGTGATTTAATCCCAAGATGTTCGCTTCTATCCCCGACCAGCAATGGCGACCACTTACGCTTGAGCAAACTGTTACGCTATTTCAGCGAGCGCCGTTTCGTTGGGCGTTGGCGGGCGGCTACTGCATCGAGCAAATTGTGACTCGCAGTCAGCATTCTTGTGACTCGCAGTCATGGACAACGCAATGCGTTGACATTCAACTGCACTATTCCTATCATCGTATTGTCACAGTGACTCAAACAGAATAAATAGTCAAATAGTCACCAAGCTGCTATGCCAAGAGGATTCTCTGATCGTGAGCGCGAGACCATTCGCAAAAACTTGCTGGCCTGTGGGCGCGAGCGCATCATTGCGGTGGGTATGCACAAAACCAGCGTCGGGGAATTAGCCCGCGCCGCGCACATCTCAAAGGGTGCGTTCTATCAGTTCTTTACCACCAAAGAATCGTTGTTCATCACCTTGTTTGAAGAGGCCGAACGCGATATTCGCCAACAGATGCGCGTGTTGGCCGCGCAAACGGGCAACACACCCCAAGCGCGCATGCGGGCATTCTTGACCAAAGCCTTTCGCACCTATCTCAATAACCCACTGCTGCAACGGTTCACACGCAACGACCTGGAAGCGCTGATGCGCGGCGTATCGCCAGAGCAGTTGCAACACGCCCTCACCGACGATGTCGAATTCTTTACTGAGTTGATTGGAATCTGGCGTAGCACCGGTTTGGCCCTCGCCTGCACACCACAAGAACTCACCGGGGTCATGCAATCGCTTAGCTTGATCGTGTTGTATGCCGAGGATTTTGGCGGCGGCTACAAGGCCACTGTGCCATTCATGATCGAAGCCCTGGCAGACCGCTTGGTGAAATTCGAGTAAACGGACATCCCCGTTTGGGTGGAGTCCGTTTGCTCCACAAGTTTCGGAGGAATCATGTCCGCGATTAATCTCGTTCGTTCCAACAACACGCCCGCTGGTAGCGGGCCACGCATTCCGGGTGTCAACATCACCACGCCCGCTTTTCATGCCAATCCATTTGCGTTTTACAAGCAACTGCGCGATGAAGCACCCGTGCATCCCATGACCTTGCCCGACAAGCGCACGGCCTGGCTGGTGACGCGCTATGACGATGCCAATGCGCTGCTGCGCGATGATCGCTTCGTCAAGAAACCCGGCAACGTGCTGCTTCCCCCTGGCGAGGCACCCATCAAAGAAGGCTGGATGCCCGGTTTTCTGCGCCTGTTGCAAAACAACATGCTCGATCTGGATGGAGCCGACCACGACCGCCTGCGCGCGTTGGTGCATCATGCCTTCACACCCAAACTAGTTGAGCAGATGCGCGGGCAAATCGAGTCAATCACAAATCAGTTGATTAGCAAGGCGTTGGCAGCGGGTCAATTTGATTTGGTGCGCGACTTTGCATTGCCTTTACCGGTGGCCGTCATCTCCAGCATGTTGGGCGTGCCAGAGGGTGAGCGCGATCAGTTCAGCCATTGGTCGCACACGACGGTAAGCGCCACCAACAACTTCGAAATGTTGCTGGGCATTCCAAACCTCTGGCGCTTTATGCGTTACATCCGCCATCTGGTAATTTTGCGCCGCGCCCAGCCCGCCGATGACCTCATCACTGCGTTGTTGCAGGCGCGCGAGGCAGGCGACAACTTGAGCGAGGACGAGATCGTCGCTATGATCTTTCTGTTGCTCGTCGCCGGGCACGAGACCACCGTCACACTAATCTCCAGCAGCATGTTGGCCTTGCTGCAACATCCGGAGCAACGCCAGCAATTGCAACGCGATCCGGCGCTCATCAAAAGCGCGGTGGAGGAGTTGTTGCGCTTCACCACACCGGTCGCTCTTGGCACCGAGCGTTACGCCCGCGAAGACATCGCAATTGCCGGGGTGACGATTCCCAAAGGCAGTTTGGCTTATGCCGTGTTGTCCTCGGCCAACCGCGATGAGCGCCGCTTTGACGAGCCGGACTTGCTGAACTTGCAGCGCGAGGACAATCGGCATCTTGGCTTTGGGCAAGGTGTGCATTACTGCCTGGGCGCGCCGCTGGCCCGCATGGAGGCACAGATCGCCATCAACACCTTGCTGGCGCGCATCCCCAACTTGCGCCTGGCCGTTGCGCCGGACAAATTGCGCTGGCGCAAGTCGCTCGTCATTCGCGGGCTGGAGGCGCTGTCAGTGGATTGCACAGTGTGACGGTCATGCCCACTTTGTCCGCAATCTCCTGCGCTCGCCACACATCAATCAAATCCGGCCCCAGCACCGGCACAGGTATTGCCTCCACATCACCCTTGCGATACCAGCGCGAAGTCTTGATACTTTGCCGCTCCATCTTCTCTTGCAGCTTGATGAAGGCGTGCAATAAGGCCTCTGGTCGTGGTGGGCAACCGGTGATGTAAACCTCACCAAATCAAGTTCCAAAACCAAGCCCACCCCACGAATGCCACCGATGCCAGCGTGACGAGCGAGAAATGCACCCGCCGCGCAATGCCCCAGTAGCGCCGTAACCAACTTAGTACTGTGCAAATCCCCATGCCGATGACGAGCACGATGATGAGCCACGGTGCGAAGCGCACCACGCTGAAGTACGACGGCAGGCCATACACTACCTCGAAGTCCATCACGGCAGACATGAAGGCGATGACAAAGATCAAGCCCAACAGGCTGGTGATGACCGCCAGCCAAACTCCGGCACGCGCGAACGTTGGGGTCTTAACTTGCAGCTTGCGGTTGACCCATCCAGCGATGGGGCTGACGATGAGCATGCTAAGAAACATCAATAAACAAAGCCCTGCTAGCCCAAGATGAAAATTCGCGGTGGCGTACCAGGATTGCTTCTCAAGCGCCATCGTTGGGTTGTTGTCCATAAACGCGGTCACTGCACCGCTTGTGTCATCCACCTGAAAGAGCAATCGGCTCTCAATGCTGCCTGAGTCATCCATCGGCACGAACACAAACGGTTCGACCTCGGCATAGCGCAGGGTTTGCCCGCCCAACGCGCCAAACGTAACGGTTAGCTCACCTTCTGTTTCATCGGCGGCTTGCACGCTGGTCATGTTGAACAGGCTGGCGATTTTTTCGGGCGAGTCATAGTTGCGGCGGGTGCTGTGGTAGCTGCCGGTAATGCGTTGGGCGCGCTCGGCAAAGCCAGCAGGCACACTTGATTTGGGTGCGGGCTGGGCCGGATAGTAGCGATTCATAAACGCTTGCACTGTGCTGCCCACGCCTTGCTCGCCTGCGCTGCTGTTGAACGAGACGAAGATGCCGACTTGCTTATCCAACTGCAACACCAGCGCGCTATGAAAATACAATGTGTCGCCGCTGTGCCAGATGACACGCAGATTGTTAATCGTGCTTTCGCCAAAGCCATGTGCAAAGCCATTCACACGTGGGTCGTTGCTGAAGTGTTGGCGGTGCATCAGTGCGCCATGCCAAGCGGCTTAAGAATATTTGCGGCGACGTAATCCTCGAATGGCATGCCAGCGGCGCGTGCGACGATATAACCGGCCAGCGCTGCACCATAGTTGGAATAAGCGCTCACCTGGCTGGGTGGGCGCACGCGCTTGGGCATATTGTTGACGAGGTACTCGCGGAGCGGCGCAACCTCTGCGGCAGTGCGCACGAACACGCCAATGCCCAGCTCCTCGAAGCTCGGCGAATGCGACATTAAATTTGCCAGCGTGATGGGTTGAGGGAACGTATTGGGGATTTTGAAGTCGAGGTAGGTGTTCACGTCGGCGCTCAGATCGAGCTTGTTGCGCTCGACCAATTGCATCACCGCTGTCCAGGTGAACAGCTTGGAGACCGACACCACCCGAAACAAGGTCTTATCGGCCAGGACGGGTGTGCGCTTGTCCAAATCGGCAAAGCCATAGCCCTTGGCGAACAGCAACTTGCCATCCTTGACGACGGCCACGGTTGCGCCGGGCGCATGGGTTGAGGTCAACTGGGCGGCCATCAAGCCATCGAAAAAGTTTTCGACTTCGGCGGGGTTGCCCAGCATGTGGGTTTGGGCGTGTGCGGGCGTTGCGATCAAAGATGAGAGCGTGAGCATCGCTGCTATGAGTGATTTGATAGCGCGTGAGATTGAAACCATAGAACACCTCTTGTTGAACGAGAGCGGGTTTGACCTGTGCTTATCTTTCAACAAATAGGGTGAGGTGTTTAGCCCTGTAGCGGGGACAGATGTGGGGACGACAATGACTTGACGACCCGAACTATGAAATGCGCCAGCAGGCAACGTATCCGAGACGAGATCGACGGAAGCAGCCCTAGTTGCAATAGACTTCTTGCAAAAGTAGGGGAGTAGCATGCTACGCCCCTACGAACGCCGCGTGCGAATGGACTTCTGCAAGAGGTCTAGAGCGGATCCCTAATTGATGTAAGAGCCGCGCCCTTCGACTGCGCGCATCGGAATGCGCTGCGCTCAGGGTGCTCACGTTGTAGGCCAATCAGGGAT
>JAYTNY010000380.1:0-6540 GCA_043748055.1 Roseobacter sp. | reverse complement strand
CGCCATCCTCCGCAAAGATGCGCTTACCGAGCTGCGCACCCGCGAGAGCATTACCGCCATGCTAGTGTTCGCCGTCATGGCCATCGTCATGTTCAACTTTGCGCTGCGCCTGCGCGTCGATTCGTTTAAGCCGCTTACACCCGGTGTGTTGTGGGTCACACTGGTGTTCGCGGGCACGCTCGGCCTCAGCCGCAGCATGTCGTCGGAGCAAATCAACCAATGTTTGGATGGCTTGTTGCTCGCGCCCTGCGACCGCAGCGCCATCTTCATCGGCAAAGCATTTACGAACATGCTGTTCATGCTGGTCTCGGCGGTCATTCTGGTGCCCATCACCGCCATCTTGTTTGATGAAAGCTTGTTGCAGCCCGGTGTGTGGCTGGTGGTACTGCTGGGGGTGATTGGCTACGCAGGCGCGGGCACGCTGATTGCAGCGATGAGCGCCAGCACCCGCGCCCGTGAAGTGTTCTTGCCCATCTTGCTCTTCCCCTTAATTTTGCCGCTGCTCACCGCATCGGTAATCGCCACCTCCGGCTTTTTAGACAAGCTACCTTTTGCCGATTTTGGCCCGTGGATGGGCGTGCAAATCGCTTTCATCGTCATCTTTTGGACAGCGGGCATTTTGCTGTTTGAGTTTGTGGTGGAGGGATGAGAGGTTTGAAAGTTTGAAGGTTGGCAGGTTTGAAGGTTGGTGATACAAACCTTCAAACTTTCAAACCTCTTTCCTCTTCCCTCTTTTACAAAAATGATTATCAAACGTGTCGTCATGCCCGAACCCTTCCAGTGCCACATCGAAGAAGCCGAACTTGCCGCGCCCAAAGCGGGTGAGGTACTGATTGAGACCGAAGCCAGCGCCATCAGCGCAGGCACCGAGTTGGCCGTGTACACCGGCGTGCACCAATGGCTAAACGACCCCACCCGCTCCTGGCCGCGCTTCCCATTTGTGCCCGGTTACAGCGCGGTGGGCCGGGTGGTTTCGATTGGGCCAGAGGTCGCCACCTACGCCATCGGCGACCGTGTCATCTTTGGCGGCAGACACGAGAGCCATGCACTGTTGAACGTGAACGCGCCGGGGCAACTCGTGCACAAAATCAGCGAAAGCACGCCCGCAAAAATAATGTCGTTTGTTGGGCTGGCCCGCTTTCCATTTACGGCGCTGGTGCAAAGCAAAGAAATTTTGGGCCAGTGTGTCGCCGTGATGGGGCAAGGCACCATTGGGCAACTCGCCATCCGCATGTTTGCCGCAGCAGGCGCGCACCCCATCATCAGCGTAGACACGGTGGCCTCGCGCCGCGAACGCGCCGAGGAAATGATCGGCGCGATTGGCGTAGACCCCACCTCCCCGGCACTCAAAGATGAATTGCGCAAAATAAATGGCGGCGTGCTACCGGATATTGTGGTGGAAGCCACCGGCAACCCGCAAGCCGTCAAGACCGCCATGAACATCGTCGAGAGCGGCGGCAAGGTCATCATGGTGGGCAGCCCGCGCGGCATTGCGGGCGATGTGGACTTTTACTGGGATTTGCATGGCCGCAGCATCCAGCTCATCGGCGCACACGGCAGCGCCATCGGCGTGGAGCCGCGTGAGAAATTTTCGTTTGTGCGCGATAGGGCTATGCGCACACTCATCCACTTTTTCGAGAGTGGCAAAGTAAAAATCGACGACTTGATTACGCACCACGTTCACGCCAATGAGGCAAAGGCGATGTATGACGGGCTGCTAAACCAGAAGGATGATTTTCTAGGTGTGGCGCTGCATTGGTAGACCCCCGACCCCTACAGGGGAGTCGCTGAGTTTCTCCGCAACTTCCTCAATCCGATATGAATGATGAACTATGAGCCGAACTCGCCGACTCCCCTTTAGGGGTCGGGGGTCTCAATCAAAATAATATGCAGCTCCAGCGGCCCATGCACGCCATACACCACGTTCATCTCAATATCGGCGGTGCGGCTGGCGCCGGTCAGCAGCACCACGTTGCTGCCTTCGCGAAACGCGGGTAAGCCTTTGGCACGTTGCTGGGCAATGTAGTCTTCCAATCGCGGCACCAACTGGTTGGCGCTCACCAGCGCCACATGCACCGGCGGCAACAACGAGGCCGCCCGCGAGCGACCCTCGCCCATCTCTAGAACCAACGTGCCCGTGGCAGCAATGGCGCAGGCCGCGCCAGTAATGCCCACATCGGCATCGGCCAGTTCGCGCATCTGCCCGCGCAGGCGATCAATGCCCAGCACGCGAATGTCATCAGCCACAAACACAGGCAATTCATCCCACATCGTCACGCACTTGGCTTCTTTCTGTTGCAGCAAATTGATGAGGATACGCTTGGCCTCGGCATCATTCTCGGCAGGGTGAACCACGCCGCGTACGCGCTCCACCTCGGCGATGAAACGAGCGCGCAACGCCGCAGCATCACCGTCAATCTTCGTCACGGGTTGGCGCGGTTCGGCTTCATGCACAGGCACATCGGCAAAAGGAGCTTTCACCGTTGCTGCGCGCAGCTTGTTCAAAATATCTTCTCGTGCAGTTGTCATTTTTTATCGCAACACGCATCAGCGCGTCAACGTCACCACAAACCCAACCAGGGTGGCAACACCCGCCACCGCAAACCACAGTGCATTCTCTTTCAACAACTCGCCCGCCGAAGGTGCGCCGGAACTTTTTCGGCTCACGGGCAATCCACCATTCGCAAACAGCGCCGAACGTAATTCAACAATGTTGCTGGGTCGGTCATCTGGGTGCATCTCAATCGCCGCCAAAATGCCACGCTCCACTGGTTCGCTGATGGCCGGGTTGAGATCGCGCGGCCGTCCCAACGACTGCGGCTTGAGGAAGCGCTGCTTGGCCTCGGCTGGAGCCTGGTTAGTAAGCAGGTGATACAACGTTGCACCCAACGAATAAATATCGCTGCGAATATCCGTGTGCGAGTCATCCTCGCCATATTGCTCCATCGGCGTGTAGGCCGCCGTGCCCCGCCCCTGCAACACCGTAATCGTCTGCGAGTCGTCTTTCGACAAAATCTTCACCAGCCCAAAATCTACGAGCTTAATAAACCCGCTGGTGGTGAGCTTGATATTGCTAGGCTTAATATCGCGGTGCAACACCGATGGGTCTTGGGTGTGCATGTATTCCAGCGCGTCGCACAGTTGGCGTGCCCATTCCAGCACCTCGGCCTCGGCCAAAAAACGCCCGTTGCGGCGGGCCTCATCCATCAGCATCTTCAAATCTTTGCCGCTCACGTAGTCCATCACCAAATAGTCGTGGCCACCCTCGTCAAAATAATCCGAGACCTTTGGCAAATTGGGGTGATCGAGCCGCGCCAGCACGCTGGCCTCGCGCGAGAACTGGTGTTGCAGCTCGTTGATGACCTCCTGGCTGGCATTCGGGTCCAGCCGCACCGCCTTCACCGCGCACTTGCGGCCCTCCAGCCGGTTGTCCTCGGCCAAATACACCGAACCCATGCCGCCTTGTCCGACGGGCTGGGTGATTTTGTAGCGATTGCGCAGTAATGTGCCTTGAGCGAGCATCGCAGGAAAGTATAAGGGAGGAAGTATGAAGTATGGGGTATCGGTTTCATACTTCATACCTCTTCCCTCCTTCATCCCTTATACTTTCCAGCAATGGATCAAGACGCACCGATGCTCATTATCGAAAGCGGGCAACTGGCAGGACAACGCTGGCTGCTCGATAGTGACTCAATCGTCATTGGCCGCGAGGTGGGCGAAGTTGATTTGCTGCTGCCCGAGCGCCAGGTCTCGCGCAAGCACGCCAAAATTGAGCGCACCGAAGAGGGCTTTATGCTGACCGACATGGCCAGCAAAAACGGCACTTTTCTAAACGGCAAAGAAGTGCGCGACCCCAAACGCCTGCAAGATGGCGACGAAATTCAAATCGCGTTGTGCGTCAAAATTGCGTTCGTCGGCAGCGATGCGACCGCCCCGCTAAACGCGCGCCCCATCAGCAAAGCCATGCGCGCCGCCGTGCGCGGCATCCGCCTAGACAAAGAGGGCCGCCGCGTATTTGTGGCCGAGCAAGAGCTAAACCCGCCGCTCTCGTTGCAGCAATACAAAATGTTAGAGCTATTGATGGACGCCAACGGCGGCCTGGTGAGCCGCCAGAATTTGGTGGAGAAAGTGTGGGAAGGCGACAGCGCCTACGGTGTGAGCGAACAAGCCATCGACGCATTGGTGCGCCGTCTGCGCGACCGTGTCACCGAGTTAGACCCAGAGCACGAATACATCGTTACCGTGCGCGGGCACGGCCTGCGCTTCGAGAACCGATAACCCGATTAAAAATGTGGACGCTGCTCATGCTCCTCGGCGTGTATGCGGGCACATCCGCCCTGGGCACGGGCTTGCGCTTTAGGCTCATCGACACATCAGGCTTTCGCTGGGTGCATCATGCGTTGTTTGGGCTGATCTGGCTTGCACTCGCCATCGCTATTGCCTACGGCTTCAACTACAGTACGCCGTGGCGCTGGTTGGTTATTTTGATTGCGCCGCTGATGGCGGTGTTGCCCAGGTTCCGCACCGGCTCGGCCTCGCATTGCTTAACTGCCGCAGGCGGTCTGGTTGTGTTGGTTGGGGCTATTGCGTGGGCAGCATTGAGTTAGCGCTCGGAGCGCTTCAAAACATGGATTTACTCGAAGCCATCCGCCGCCGAAAGACGACCAACACACCCGTTCGGCCCGAGCCGATTAGCGACGAACACAAGCGTCTGCTCATCGAGGCCGCCTCGCGCGCGCCCTCGCACTTCAACAGCCAGCCCTGGCGCTTTGTGATGATCGAGGACAAGGCACGCATTGCCGAGATTGCTGAGGTGGCAGGCGGCAGCATGAAACACCTCATGAACGATGGCTCGTTTGTGTCGCGCTACCGGCGTTACTTCAACTTCAGCAAAACCGAAAGCCAGAGCAAAGGCAGCGGCATCTACTTCGATCAAATTCCCACGTTGCTCAAGCCAATGGTCAAGTTGGTCTTCTCCGACCAAGTTGGGGCCATGCTCAGTAAGCTCGGCGCGTCGTCCATCCTGGGCAACGACCAAAAGAAAATTGTGGCAGGCGCGCCGCTGCTGCTGGCCATTACGCTGGACAAGCAAGAATACAAACCCGGCGAACTTAGCGGGTTGTACGCTTCGATCACGCTGGGCGCAGTGATCCAAACGTTGTGGCTAGTGACCACGGCGCACAACATCGGCATGCAATTCATCAGCGTGGCGCTGGAGGTGCCAGAGAGCAAAGCTCACCTCAGCACGCTGCTCAAAATTCCAGCTGAGCATGATTTGGTCGCCATCTTTAGAATGGGCTACAAAGATGCCAACGCGCCGCGCAATAACATTGATTGGGTGAGCAGCCAACGCAAACCCTTTACCGACCTAGTGCACTACAACGACTGGGAAACGCCCGTGCCAACAGCGTTGGCAAACGCACCCAGCTTGCTGTGGCCCGAACAGGCACCCAAAGTTGATGAGTGACGCCTGTCGAATGACGAGTAAAGCAATTCGCCATTCGACGTTCGCTACTCGTCATTATCAAACGCTCATCTTTCTCTGACACACTCAGGATCAGGAAAACTTATGGAACAGATTCTTGTCATCGAAGACGACCCTGCCATCCGCGACCTGTTGCGGCGCGGATTGGCCTACGAAGGCTACAAAGTGGCTGTGACCAGCGACGGCCCCAACGGCCTGACGGCTGCCCGCGACAACCCACCCGACCTCGTCATTTTGGATTGGATGATGCCGGGCATGGACGGCCTAGAGGTCTGCCGCCGCCTGCGCACGGTCAGCAACGTGCCCATCTTGATGCTGACCGCCAAAGACGCCATTGCCGACCGCGTGCTGGGATTAGAGTCCGGCGCGGACGATTACCTCGTCAAGCCGTTTGCTTTTCAAGAGTTGCTGGCGCGCATTCACGCCTTGTTGCGGCGGGTGGCCCCCAGCAGCAAACCCGAAATTTTGCGCTATTCGGATTTGGTGTTGGACACCGGCACGCGCCTGGCCAAACGCGCCGACCGCACCTTTGAGCTGACAGCAAAAGAGTATGACCTGCTGGAATACCTGATGCGCAACCCACGCCAAGTGTTGACCCGTGAACAAATTTTGGACCGCGTGTGGGGCTACGATTTTGGCGGCGAGAGCAACGTGTTGGAGGTCTACATCCGCTATCTGCGCCAGAAAACCGAGGCCAACGCCGAGCAACGGCTGATTCACACTGTGCGCAGTGTGGGGTATGTGTTGCGCGAGGAATAAGAACCCTTGGTTATCGGCGAAACGAAGCACGCTAGACCTCGTAGGTTCAGAAACCTGCGAGGTCTTTTTATGTCACGTCAGGCTTAGGAATTGCTGGGTTACTCTAATAATTTTGACATAAGCACTGTGATTCATTTTTATGTCTCAAAATTTGCTTAAAACACCCCTCGAAAGTATCATTTAGATCGCATGCACGTCGAAAGAGCCTCTGAAGACATCTACATTTTTACCAGTGAGCGTTATGCACAAGTCACCGCCAGCCTTATTGTCTCGGGCAACACCGGCGTGCTGATTGA
>JAYTNY010000379.1:0-5476 GCA_043748055.1 Roseobacter sp. | reverse complement strand
CTCATCACCGGAGGACTTGCATGAAACACGTTCACAGATCAACTGCTACGTCGCACAAATTCGTTCACACTTTTATCGTTCTCGCTGTCTTGATTAGCGCCATACCCATGTCGCTGCGCACCCAATCGGCCCACGCCCTGGTGCAACGCTGCGACCCGGAGGATTGGGACTGCCTGCCACCCGGCGGCAGTGGGGGCGGGCGGCGCGGCATGCAGCCGGGCACTACCTATGTGTATCAGCTCGAAACAGTGATTCATGGTAAATCCACCAGCCAGAACAGCGAGACGATTACGCAGACCCAGCAAAATACCACCACGCTAAGCGCCGAGGCGCGCTTCACCGCCATTCGGTGGCAGCCGGATGAGACGCTGCTGGTGCAACTGATTGTGACCGACACGCTGGTGAAGCACACCGATGAGAGCGGCCAACTGACCGAAGTGCCCAGCCGCACCCAGTGGGTTAGCAACTTGGCAGCACCGGTGTATTTTGAGCTACAGACCGATGGCGAGATTACGCGCTTCTTGTATTTGCCCAACGACGACCGCGATGCGGTGAACACCAAGCGCGGCATTGTGGCGGCGTTTCGATTGCGACAGGGCCAGAACCCGCCGCCCATCACATTGCTGAATGGCGGGCCAAACAGCAGCCCCAGCGTCACGGGTGAGCAGGTGCAATACACCCTCAAATCGAATTCGCTGACGACGACTTTTCGCAAGGTGCGGCCCAACACATTTTTTAAGCAACTAAGCCAACAGGGCAAACTGAGCGAGCAAGATGCCGCCCTTGAACAAGCCGTAAAAGACGTGTTGACGAATAAAGATCGGCGGGTGTATTTGCCGCTGGTGCTAACGCTGAATGGCGCACAAAGCGCAGCGGTAGCAACCACCAGCACGAGCCTAACCAGCCCGCAGCAAGCCACCCTGCTAGACCCAGGCGATAGCCCGGTGGTAGGCGGCAACGAGTTTGAACAGAACAGCGACAGCCAGGTGCAAGTTCACACAACATCCGGCGTCATCGTGGGTGTAACGCAGCTGCAAGAGGTGGGCACGCTGGTGCTGGATGGCGACAATCCGCCCATCAACTTGGCCGATGGCAGCACCGTGCTCTCGTCGGCCACCTCGGATATGCAGCTAAACCTGCTACGCACCGAGGCCACGCCGAGCGCACCCTTCCCCACCAACGAGGACTTGGACGGCAGTTACCACATTGGCCTGGATGTGCAAGAGACCGCCGAAGGCAACGCCACACCCGTGCAACCCACCGAAGCCGCCACCGCGCTGGAGGCGTTGCGCACCAAGCCCGAAGAGCCAGAGACGCTGACCCTGTTGGTGAACGCGCTGAAGTCCGAGGAAAGCGAGAACGTGTATACCGCTGCCGAGGTCATCTCGGCGCTGGGCGATTCGGGCGCGCCGCCGCTGATGCGCAAAGCCGTGGTGGGTGCGTTGGTCTCGGATGGCGCACCGCGCGCGCAACGCATGCTGATTGAGGTGGGCCTGGGTGAATCCCCGAATGACACGGCCAAACCGTATACGCGCTACCGCGATGTGTTAATCGGCCTAGCCACGCTGAGCACGCCGACGGATGACACGCTGGCGACCTTGCAACGGCTGAGCAACGATGCAAATTACCCGCTGCGTGAACAGGCAACGCTGACGTTGAACGCGCTAGTGAACCGCGCCAGCGGCGTGCAAGCGCAAACACAGACACAATCTAACGCCTTGCCGTCCTTGTTAAGCGCAGGCACCGCATTGACCAGCACGTTTAACTTCAGCCGGTCTTGGACTAAACGCGTGGGGCGCGGCTTTGCCTGGGGTGAGGTGCATGGCGAGGTGCAAGCCCAATCCACCATGACCGTGCCCAACATTTATTTGCACGCGCTGGGCACGGCCACCGGCCATCTGTTTGGGTTTACGCGTGAGCTGGCCCGTGCCGAGTTCACCAGCCGCGTAGTGACCACCGGCACCAACCCGGTGACCTACACGCGCCAGTTCACCGGCAGCGTCAACGTGTTTGGGCAGACGGTGGTGAACCAATCGTTCTTTAGCTATGGCTGCGGCTTAACCCGCACGGGCGATCTGCTGCCGCAATACAACCGCACGTTCTTCTCGGTGGGCAAGACGTTTTGGGTGGGCGTGGTGCCGGTGCGGCTCACGGCGTCGATGGCGGGGCATGTGGTGGTGAAGTATCAGTACGACATCGGCGCGTGCAATGCGCCCCTAAGCGCCAACGCCAGCATTACGGTCACGCCGCAAGCGTGGATCTCGGCGCAGGGCACAGCGGGGGTGAACTTGTGGATCGTGAAGGCGGGTGCGGGCATCTATGTGGATATTCTGAAAACATCGTTACCTGCGGGTGTGCGTGGCGAATACGTGCTGGTGCCTGGCCCTGCGCGCTGGCAAGTGTGCGCCGAGGCCAAGCTGATGATTGAGCCCTTGAGTGGGCGGCTGTATGTTTATGTGGATCGCCGCAAGTGGATTTTCTTTGGCTCGTGGCGGCACCACGAGTGGACGTTGTGGCGCTTTGCCCTGAACCCGTATAGCTGGACGTTGCTGCGCGAGTGCGCGTCGTAATGTGACGACGAGTTAGCGCCCAAAGGGCTGCGGCTCAGAAGCCGAGAGCCCTTTGGGCGCTCGCTCGACAAAGGTTGAGGCATGAGTATCGAAAGTTGAGGCATCGTGCATCTGCGCATCTGTACGCTACATCGCATGCAAAATCGCTCACATTGTCATCTCGTTATTCGCGCCTTTTCGCTGATGGCGCTCGTCGCGGGGTTACTCGCGCCAAAACTGCTCACGCACGCTTACAGCTCAAACTCCAACTCCAACTTGGTTGCCAACGGCGGCTTTGAGGACGGCAACACCCACCCCGACGGTTGGAACTTTTGTGGCGGTGCCAAGCTGGCCGACACGCAAAACGGCGCAACCGACCAGATGGTGCATGGCGGGCGCTATGCCCTGCGCATGGGCCAGCCGATTGACAACACCTGCGGCAGCGCGGTGCTTGGCCCCAACCAAGTGGCGTTTCAGGATGTGACGATACCGTCCGATGCCAGCGATGTAACGATTTCGTTTTGGTATCAAGCCCTCGGCACCTGGCCGGCGGGCGAGTGGCATCTGGAGCTGACAAATGAGCCGCGCGATTATTTGGGCAGCGTGGTGTTTATTGACACGATCAAGATGGATGAGTTGACCCCAGGCTGGCATTTGTATCGCCAAAATTTGAAGAGCGAAGATGTGGCGAAGGTACGCGGCAAGACGCTGTACCTGCAACTGTATGTGCGCTTTAAGGGCCAGCCCGATTGGGACTGGCAGGTGTATGTGGACGACGTAAAGGTAACGCCGATACGCGAGCGCACGCAGACCGCGCCACTGCCCGCTGATTTGCAAGGCAACGGCACGCGACCCATCGTGGTCAACGGCCCCAATAATTCTGTTTATCGGATTGACACGGATGGCGACAATCGCATCAAGCTGCCCAGCACCACGCTGCCGCCGTATTTGCCCACCTGGTCGCCAGATGGCAAGCGCATTGTCTTTCAAACCGATTGGCTTCAACCCGAAGCCAGCACCGACACGACAAAATTCCCGGCGTTGGTTGGGCGGGCGTGGTTGATGAATGCGGATGGCAGCGGGCTAAGACCCATCTTCCAAACGTTGGGGCAAGAGGGGCGCAAAGAAGTGCCGCTGGGTTGTCTGCGCTTTAGCCCCAACACATGCAGCGATACCGGCCTGGACGCGTTGGATGGCTTGCTGACCAACTTGCACTGGTCGCCGGACAGCCAAAAGATTTCGGCGACGATTTGCTTTCGCAACCGTTGGTATAACAGCGATAAGTCATCACAAGATGCCACGTGCCATGTGGGCATTCACGATGTGCCGACCGGGGTGGACATTGTGAAGATTGGCCCAACGGTGAGCATCACCGATGCGGCAGGCGCAAGCTGGTCGCCCAATGGCAAGATTTTGTTCGAGACCGGGCCATCGCTGACCCAACGCGCAAAAGGCATTTGGGAGTTGGACACAACGACGCAACCGCCCCAAGCGGTGCGCTTGCTCACGTGGCTCACCGGCTATGCCTCGTCCAGCATCGATCTGCGCAGCAACCCGGAGAGCGACCCGACCTGGTCGCCGGATGGGCGCTATTTCATCACATATCGCCAGGCGGCCAGCGTGCATTACGTGCCGGTTACGGGCACCGATCCGTTGTTTCTGTCGTTGCGCTCGAACTATCACATCATGGTGCACGACCGGCAAAACCTGGGCAAGCCGCGCATGTTGTTGCTCACCGATCACGGCCGATTAAGCGGGCGACCGGCGTGGTCGCCGAATGGCAAGTATGTGTTGTATACGCTGAGCAATGACGAGGGGACTGCGGCGGATATTTGGTGGCTGAATGTGCAAACCAGCGAAACCGGCAAGCTAACCAACGATGGTGCCAGCTATAACGCCGACTGGTTGCCCACGGCACAGTTGCCCACCGAGCCTACGCCCGCGCCGACAAGCACACCTAACCCAAATTTAGTCTTCAAAGCGTTTATGCCGATGGTGGTACGCGATGTCGGTGGCACGCAGCCTGGGCCAACGGCCACGCCATCCAGCCAAACCAACGTAACACCCGTGGTGCTGCCCACGCTGACGCCCACCACCGCGTCCACACCACTGCCTGCGCCCGTTAACCCAACGGCGGTGCCGCCGCGCGGCATCTCTGGCAAGGTGTTATACAAAGGCGTTGGCATTGCGGGGATCACGGTGCGGCTGGAGGTGTGCGTGCCGTCGCTGCCCTGCGAAGCGAAAGTGTCTACGCAGACCGACGCGAACGGCAACTACAACTTTCCTTATGCTCCTTCGCAGAGCGGCTTTTTCAGCTACCAAGTGACCTATACCAATGGCCCCGATGGTGGCAACGCCTCGGACTCGCGCTTCTTGTCATATTGGCAAGTGTCCAAATCGGCATTGATTAGCTACAGCTACGCCGAGCGGCTGGCGGGCGGCACATTCGATATCGCCGATGTCGAGTTGATTGCTCCGGCCAACGGCACCGAACTACCCGTGCCAGTCACATTCTCGTGGAAGAGCCGAGACATCGCTGGCGAAAAGTATCAGGGGTTGTTGGATACTCAGAATAACGGCCTCAACCAATGCAGCCAGGACGATCCGGGAACGGTCTTGTCGTTTACGGTGTCAACCTTGGCATGCCAGTTCCCAGCAATGGTTCCCGGCGTACCACATCGCTGGTTTGTGCTGGTGTTTCAGGGCGGCGAGAGTGGGGGCGAGGGGGCGTCGCGGGTGCGGGCCATTTCATTTGCGCCTTAGAGCCTATCCCAATGGGTTGTCAGGGGCGACATCCCTACAAGAGATGTCGTCCCAATTGGGATAGGCTCTCAGCAGGACATTGTCCATTAGGATGAATAGCACAAGGCGCTGGCAAAGGCGTTAAAGATGGGATCAGGCAATTTAGCGATGTGCTGGTTGAAAGC
>JAYTNY010000378.1:0-12108 GCA_043748055.1 Roseobacter sp. | reverse complement strand
GCTTTCAACCAGCACATCGCTAAATTGCCTGATCCCATCTTTAACGCCTTTGCCAGCGCCTTGTGCTATTCATCCTAATGGACAATGTCCTGCTGAGAGTTTCAACCAATCGCTAGAGCGTTTCAATTTACAGGGCTCATTTCAATGGTTTGCAGCGCAGGTTGCGCCGGTAATGTGATGATGATGCGCGTCCCCTGGCTGACCTGGCTGTCAATCTCTATCGAGCCGCCGTGCATTTCGATTAGCGGCTTGGCGATGGAAAGACCCAGACCTGCCGAGCGTCTGTCTGCCAGGCTGTTGTGGGCTTTATAAAAGCGCTCAAACACGTGGGGTAAATCCTCCGTAGCAATGCCGTATCCGGTATCTGCGACAGAAATTTGCACAACTTCAACGGGTGTTTGATTAAGTGCCTGATTGAGTTTTTGATTGTGTTTTTGATTGAGTGTCTGAACATTGAGTATCTGCGCATTGAGTGTTACTGAGCCTTGGGCTGGTGTGTGGCGCAAGGCATTGTCAACCAGGATGAGCAAGACCTGCCACAAGCGGGTGGGATCGGCCTTCACCCAGCCCGCGGCCCGATTGACGCGGATACTCACGCCTCGTTCATTGACAAGCGAGGCAAACTGCCGCTGAAGCCGAGGCAGTAACTCAGACATCGGAATCACTTGTAGGTCGAGCTTGAGTTCGCTTGCGTCCAGCCGCGATAGCAACAGCAGGTCATCCACCAGCTTTGCCATGTGGTCGGTCTCGCTCAGCACATCGCTCATCAACAGCCACTGTGGGTTATTGGGCGCAAGGCCTTGCTGAACAATTTGTGCGCTGGCGCGGATGAGGGTGAGGGGTGTGCGCAACTCGTGGCTGGCGTTGGCCACAAAAGCCTGTTGGCGTTCCCAGCCTTGCCATGTGGCACGCAACGATTGCCCCGTCATCTTCCAGCTAAACCAGCCCGCCACCACAGTAAACAAAACACTGCCCGCAAATAAGATCAGCAACAGGCGATGTTTAATACGATCCTCACTCGCCAACAGCTTGCCCACCTGCATGTAGGCCCGCGGCGCACCCGGTGGCAAACGGTAGGTGAGCAGACGCATATGCGTGCCATTCTCTGTAAATATCGTCCGCAAATCGGAGCCGTTTTTGCTGGCAGCTTGTACTGCTGCGCCATCTAGTGATAAAGTATCTGGGCGAATACCTCGGTTGTCTGATTGATTCAGGAGCGGTTGTGCCTGCGCATCCAGCGGTGCAATAAAGCTTGTTGCATCATCGTTGTCATGTGACTCATACGGCTCTACGTACTCTTTGATGTGGTCAATGATCTGCCAATCTTGTCCGGTGCTGGACGTGACGTTTGGCAAAGATAGCTCTGCTGGCAATTGCAAACCTAGCACGTTGAATTCGATGGCCATCTTCTCGTGCAGTGCCTGGTCTCGGTTTAATCCGATGGCGTAAATGACCAGCGCATACAACAGACCACTGATGAGCGCGACTAGCGTCAGCATCTTGAGAACAGAACCCGCAGTAAGTTTGACGCGAAGTGTGTTAACCACCGCTTTACCTCATATTAAACCGATAGCCCACGCCTCGCACTGTCTCGATGGGGTCCGGCAGATCAGGCGACACACATAGTTTGTGTCGAACATACGAGATATACAGATCAACGATGTTCACCTGCACCTGGCTGTCGTAGGCCCACACCTGCTGAAAAATCTGCTCGCGGCTGAGCGCTTGTTGAGGGTGCCGCATCAGGCACTCCAACACCTGCCATTCTTTCTTGGTCAGATTTAGACCCATGTTGCCGCGCCGGGCTGTGTGCGCTCGCACATCCAGAGTGATGTCGCCACAGCGCAATTCGTTAGGGTCGCTGGCGATCATCTCGATAGGTGTGAAGCGTCGGCTTAATGCGCGCACCCGAGCCAGTAGCTCATCAAGATCGAATGGCTTGGTGAGGTAATCATCTGCACCATTGTCCAGCCCACTAATTCGGTCTTCAACTTGGCTGCGAGCGGTGAGCATAAGCAATGCCACCGGCAACCGTGCATTGCGCACCGCCCGGCAGATGGATGGCCCATCTCGCCCAGGCAGCATCCAATCCACAATGGCGACCGTATGAGCGCCACTGAGAATCATCTCCAGGCCAAAATTGCCATCATAGGCAACATCCAGGCTGTAGTTCTTTTGTTCAAAGAACGATTTGATGAGACGAGTGAGTCGCTCATCGTCTTCTATGATTAGGATACGCATTCTCCCCCCTCCTGCGTGATCAATATGGCATCAATGGCAACCGCGTGAGTGCAATGATCTTGTTCAACCCGTACCGTACCCAAACTCTATATTCAATCCATCACAATATTTACATCATTTGAAACTGGTATGAAATAACCGTCGAAAGCTCTAGGATATCTCATTAAACTCAGATTAAAAGTGATTATGGCGGCGAGTTATTTCAATGTCAACATCAATCGTGCCCTTTATAGGTCGCTTGTGGGAAAGTATTTTGTAGTGATGTCGCGCATACCTGGTAGTAACCTCAGCAGCCACGCCCATGCCACCAACGCCAACGGTGTTGGTCACGCTGGTGCTGACAGGGCACGAACACAACTATGAGCGCTCTAGCCAATGTTTATGGCGTTCTCAAGTTAGAACTGTTATCAACGTCATATCGTTGGCAATTTGTTGCCAGTGATGGCTCCGTGAAAGATAGCGCCACAGCCAGTTGCAACTAATCAGAGATCCCTAAGAGGCTTTATATGAAATGGATTAGAAAGGACGCTGCTTATTCCTAAGATAGCCTATTAAGCACTGGTTAAAAACAAACACTGTCGAAAATATTTGAAAACATAAAAATCGTGATAGCTGTAGAAGTCGGGGGTCTTCTGCGGTCTGAAGATATTTTTTTGTAGAACGTTGTTACTGTTTGGCCTGTTGATGTAGTGCAGGTGGGATGCGAGATTTGCTTGCAACCAATGGGGTTAATGAATTGGCTTCGTATGGAGCTGTATCTGTCATCGCTGGATCGGGCAACTGCGCATGCAATATTGCACCGATCAACCCCGCAACCAAGCCTGTCAGGGTCGTTGCGACAAACGCAACCGCTGCCACAGTAACAACCGCGCTCTTTCTTATCAATCCCAGCATAGTAAACCTTCTTAACTCAGGGGCCTGAGGTAATCAGCTCAGGGGCTTAGCAGACAAGATTATAGATTTTGAATGTTAACGGGACTTTACTCTAAATAACGCAAACCACCGACAAAAACTCTGCTCGTAGCTTAAAACGCCAAGCAGCGTCATCAGTACTACGTTTCACAACACAAAGGGGGAGTCATTGTGCAACCCGCTCAATTAATAGAGCTGATACCCATTTCAGCAGACCGCCTACCCAACACGCATTCCTGCGTGCTCTCAATCATCCTTCCAACACGGAACGAAAGCGCAAATATTGAGCCATTGCTGCGCCGGCTGGACCAGGCCCTGTGCGGCATCGCAGCCGAAGTCATTTTTGTAGATGACAGCACCGACGACACACCGCAGGTAATTCGGCAAATAAGCGAACAGGTAAAGCTGCCTGTCAAGCTAATCGCTCGCTCGCCGGACCAGCGCACGGGTGGGCTGGGCGGTGCTGTGGTCGAAGGGTTTCGCGCCGCAAAAGGCACTTGGATGTGTGTGATGGATGCCGATTTGCAGCATCCACCCGAAAAGATTGTGAAGCTGATGCGCCATGCGCAGGAAACGGCTTCCGATCTGGTCATCGGCAGCCGCTTTGCAAAAGGCGCCAGCACACCCGGCCTGGATCATCTGCGAACAGCCATTTCCAACGCCTTCATCCTCAGCGCGCGCATCCTCTTCATCAACCAGTTACGAAAAATAACCGATCCGCTGACGGGGTTCTTTATGGTGCGGCGCGACAAGATCGACCTTAATCAGTTGCACCCGAACGGCTTCAAGATTTTGCTGGAGATGATCATTCAGTTTCCAACGCTCAAGATTTCGGAGGTTGGGTTCGTGATGGAATCGCGCCATTCTGGAGAAAGCAAGGCTTCGGTGAAAGAAGTGATTCGCTACTACCGAAAACTCGTGGAGTTGCGCTTAACCCGCGCCAACCCCCGTTTCATCCGTTTTGCGCTGGTGGGCCTTTCGGGCATTCTTGTCAACGCTGCTGCCTTGGTGTTGTTCACCGAGGCGTTTCACATTTTCTATCTGCTGTCCGCCATTCTCGCCACCCAAGTATCTACCGCGTGGAACTTTTTCTTGACCGAGTACTGGGTGTTCAATGACCGAAAGGATCGACAGCAAAGCCATTCGTTTTGGGCGCGGCTGGCGGGGTTTTACACAATTAACAACCTGCTGCTGACCGTGCGCGGGCCAATGATCTCTGGCATGGTGGAGTGGCTTGGGCTTAACTATGTCATCGCCAATGTGTTCAGCATTGGGCTGGGCACCCTGCTGCGCTATTTCGTATCCGACAAGCTCCTGTGGACAACCGAGCGCCGCGCACCGCAGAGTAATGGGTAAATAACCTGACTTGCTACACGCCTGATTAGAACGCGGATGACGCGGATTTGGCGGATAAACACAGATCAAGTCAGGTTAATTACTAAATCACCGAACCTTTTACGGGGGGATCACTTTTGAGAAATCAGCCATCACGTCAGCCATCTCGTTATCGTTACAGCTACGACATCCACAGCATCATTCGCGTTCAATCCACACATTGGCTACCCGAGCTGGATTACTTTCGCGTGAGCGAATTAAACGGCCCCGCCGACATCATCGTCAGCACGACGGCGCGCAATAACGTAGATGCAACGCCCCCCAAGCGGTCGGTGCATTACCAGGATGGCCTGGGTCGGCTCGGCTTCGACATCAACCTGGATTACCGAGATGCGGGTGATGCAGGTGATGTGATTGACGTGACCGTGTCGCCGCTCATCGCCCTCTCGCCACATGTGCTGTATACCAACGTGATTGAGCCCCTGTTGCGCTGGACGTTTGTGCAAAAAGGCTATGTGCTGATTCACGCTGCATGCCTGTCGTTCGACGGCAAGGCTGTGTTGGTGACGGCGAAGACCGACACCGGCAAGACCTCCACGATTATTTTGACGGCCAAGCACACCTCGTCGTGTCAATTTCTTTCGGACGATATGACCATTCTGGCGCGCGACGGCACGGTGATGAGTTATCCCAAGCCGATGACGATTAGCTTTCACACCCTGAATGCGGCGAAGACGGCCCCCCTGCCCCTGTTGAACCGCATCGCGCTGCAAGTGCAAAGCCGATTGCACTCCAAATCGGGCCGCAAGGTGGGCTTAACCCTGGGCAACAGCCGGTTCCCAGCGGCCAGCCTGAACGCGGTGGTGCAGATGTTGATTCCGCCGCCCAAATACATGATTGACCGCCTGGTGCCCGGCGTGAAATATGCCAAGAAGGCCCAGCTCACCCACGCTGTGGTGATTGAGCGCGGGCCAGATGCGGACACGCCCATCTCTCACGCCGAGATTGTTGAAGAGCTTTCTGTAAACGCCGAAGACGCGTATGGCTTCCCGCCCTATCCCATCATCGGCCACTTGTTGTACATGTGGGATGGCGCAGATTTGCATGTGCAAGAGCGCGCCATTGTGAGTGAGGCGTTGAGCGGCTGCGAAGCCGAACGCCTGCGCAGCGCCAACTTTGGCTGGTGGCGGCGCATTCCTGAGATCGTCGATCAATTTGCCCCCACCGATACAGACAACGCCATACATGCACTGCCTTTTGAAAATGAGCATGGTGAGCAGGTAAAAGCAGCACAACAACCCCAGGAAGCATTTGCGAACTAATGTCACAAGTTACCCCTTCGCCGCTCTTCGAGCCACAAGACTCATCGACCCAGTCGCGATTGCAACCGCGCGTGAAACGATCCTTCGAGATACGAGGGATTGGCGTGCGCGTGATGAGCGGGCCGTGGCTGATGGTGCTGGCACTGGTGGGCATCGTCATTCTCGGCCTCGCCATTCGCTTAGTTGGCCTCAGCCGCATTGGCTTTAACACCGACGAAGCCGTGTATGCCGGGCAAGCTGCGGGCATCTTGAACGATGCTGATCTCAAGCCCTACTTCCCCGTCTTTCGAGCGCATCCGCTCCTGTTCCAATTTATCCTGGCGCTCACCTACTCAGTCACCGGCATCAGCGACACAGTGGGGCGCTCGGTTTCCGTTGTGATTGGGGTGATGACGGTGCTGGCCGTGTTTGCGTTGGGTCGCTCGCTGTATAGCACGCGGGTGGGTTTGTTGGCTGCGCTGTTCATGGCGCTCATGCCTTATCACGTCGTCGTCACGCGGCAGGTGATATTGGATGGGCCGATGACCTTGTTCGCCACGCTGACGCTGTGCGCCCTTGCGCACTATGCCAGGGTGCAGTCCTCGCGCTGGTTGTATGCAACGGGCCTGTGCCTGGGGCTTACCTTTCTCGCCAAAGAGACCGGCATTATTTTGCTTGCCGCCGTCTATTTGTTTCTCGCACTCAGCCCGTCTATTAAGGTTCGTTTGATTGACCTCGGCATTGCCACGCTGCTATGCGGGTTGTTGGTCTCGGTATTTCCGTTGGTGATCTCGCTGGCGGGGGCCGTGCGCACAGGCCAAAGCTATTTGGTGTGGCAATTGCTGCGCCAGCCTAATCATGATTGGGCGTTCTACGCCATGACGGTGGTGCCGATGATGGGTGTGCTTTTGGTATGGAGCGCCATTGCAGGTATCTCGTTGCGCTGGCAGCAACGCACCTGGCGCGAGACGTTGCTGCTGGCCTGGATTTTTGTCCCAACGGTTTTCTTCCAAGTGTGGGCGGTGAAGGGGTTTCAATACTTGTTGCCCATCACACCTGCGCTGGCCGTCTTGGGTGCGGTTACGTTTGTGGGCACGGCGGATGGCGCTGCGTTGCAGCTAAGGCTAGGCAAGCGCGATGTGGCGCTTGCAGTTGCAAGCCGCTGGAAAGTGCTAGGAGCCGTGGTCGTTGCTGTTTCGCTGGCGCTGCCGAGTTGGTACTTTGTGCAGACCACCCCCAACACCTACGGCTTGGCCGGCACGGGTGGGCTAACGGGCGGGCGCGAGACCGGGCTGTGGTTCAAACAAAACACGCCCAAAGATGCGCAGGTGTTGGCGATTGGGCCATCCATCGCCAACCTCATCCAGTTTTACGGACACCGTAAAACCCACATGCTGTCCATCAGCCCCAACCCGTTGCAGCGCAACCCGGCCTACGACCCCGTGGATAACCCCAACCTGCGCCTGCGCAACGGCGAGTTTCATTACATCGTGTGGGATGTGTATTCTGCAAGCCGCTCGCAGTTCTTCTCCGACAAGCTAGCCGCGTTTGTCAAGCAGTTCAATGGCCGCATCGTTCACACCGAGGTGGTGGATGGCAAAGACGCTATCGTCGTTTATGAGGTGCATCCATGAGCGTGCGATTACACCTACGACAACGCTTATGGCTGGCGCTGGTTGGGGTGCTGTGTTTGGCAACTGCCTCTCCCGCCGCGCCTGCCAGCGCCCAGCCCCAGGTGACTACTAAGACGCCGATTCAACACTTTGTGGTGCTGATGGAAGAAGGCCGCAGCTTTGACAGCTTCTTTGGCACATTCCCCGGCGCAGAGAGCATCCCCGCCGAGGCGTGCGTGCCGTTGGGGCCAGCGCTAAACGAATGCACCAAGCCCTATATTCCCGATGACCGCACTGTGCGCAAACTGGACAAAGCCTCGCGCAAACAGTCGGGCTTTTTTACGCTGGCGCACTACACCGACAAGCACGTGCCGTATTACTGGAATGTGGCCGAGCGGTTCGTATTGTTTGATCACTATTTCAGCTCGGCCAATGCCAGCGTGGACACCCCCATTCGCAACAAGTTGTATGCCGTTGCCGCTGCGCCGGGCCGGGCCACCAAACTCTCGCCGCAAGGCTATGGCAATCTGCGCATGATCTTTGACCGCCTGGAAGCACGCGGCATCTCATGGAAGTTTTATGTGCAGGACTACAACCCCAGCATCACCTATCGCAACATTGTGCGCGGGCAGGCCTTGCCCAAGCAAGTGGTGAAAGTGCCCCTGTTGAACTACGAGCGCTTTGTGAACGATCCCAGCCTGATGAAGCACATCGTGGATTTGAACGAGTATTACAAAGATTTGGCGCAGGGCACGTTGCCCGCCGTGTCCTACATTGTCGCCAGTGGGGCCAGCGAGCCGACGCCAAAAGGCCTGACCGAAGGGCAGCTTCATCTCAAAGTCATCTTGCAGGAGTTGATGCGCAGCAGCGCCTGGAACCGATCGGCATTGCTGTGGACACACGACCAGCCCGGCGGCTGGTATGACCACGTGGTGCCGCCGCGCGTCGATGACCTGGGCCTGGGGCTGCGCGTGCCTGCCATGCTCATCAGCCCCTATGCGCTGCCCGGCAAAGTAGATAGCACCGTGTTGGAGCACAGCGCCATTCTGAAGTTCATCGAATACAACTGGGGGCTGCGCTCGTTGACCCAACGCGATGCGAACGCCAACAACCTGCTGAGCGCGTTTAACTTTGAGCAACCTCCGCGCCCCGCCGAATTTTTGCCGATGACGCGGTCCCCGCTGACGGGGACGCATTTGGCGGTGGCCCAAAATGCCACTGCCAAACGTGAGCCAGTGCGCTCGTGGATTTACGTCCTCTACGGTGCAGCGCTGGCAATTGCGGTCGCCTTGCTTTTGGGGGTGCTTTGGGTCATGTTGAGGGGTGACGCGGGCGAGTTCGCCTCAACCAAACCTGCGGTGAGGTTGAAACCATGAGGAACTTCGGCAACCCGGTTCGGCGTCCCCCTCCTCCCTGTGCCGAAGTTCCTCGCCCTAGCTTTCGACACTACTTTCAACACTGCTTGCAAAGATCGGTGTGCGCCAGCCTGCTGGCGTTGGTCTGCGTATGGATGACGCTATCTGCTACATCCGCTGCGCCCACGAGCTACCCCGCGCCCACCGTCATCCACATCGATCCCGTTAACCCGATCTACGCCGGACAGGCCTTTGCGGTGACGGGCGTTTTGTTTCGCCCGGTCGAAGGCGGCACAGCCGGTATTCCCAATCGCGGCATCGCCCTCTACATCGAGCCGTTGACGGCGGTAACCGGCGTCGTCAGCAAGACCTTGCGCGTTGCGACGGTGTTCTCGGACGGCGAAGGGCGATTGAAATGGACGGTTCACAAATCGCTGGGTGCTGGGCGTTACAGGCTATATTTCTTGTTTGAAGGCACCGGTGGGTTGCAGAGTTCGTTCAACACCACCGAGTTAGTGGTAAACGGGCCAGCGCCAGCGCAACCGGTGTTGCTGAGCGTGGTGCCGCTGGCCCCGATTGAACCGGGTGAGCCAGTGACGGTGACAGTGCGCTTGACCAACCGGGCCCAAGCACCGTTGGCTAACCGGAGGCTTTACCTGAGCCTGCCCGGCGTGATCCAACAACGCGAGACCGACGCCCACGGCGTAGCGGTGTTTGTTATCCAAAAGCCATTGGAGGCGGGCGTGAACCTGGGGAAAGTGCGTTACGACGGACAAGGTGCGTATCGGCCAGCGGAGAAAAGTATTCAACTGATTGTGAACCCGCGCCTGGACACCCAACTGGCCTTCGTGCCGGTTGGCGAGAGGAAGTTGTATGTCGGTGATGAACTTTCGTTTGCTGTGCAACTCACATCGAATGGGCAACCGCTGCGCAACCAGTTGGTGCGGTTTTATTTGAACAGCGGGCTGCGTTATGGCGCAAAAACCGATGGCGATGGCCGGGCTGTGTTGCGGCTGCCGCGCGATTTAAGCGCGGGTGCGCATGTCATCAGCGCTACCTTCCGGGGCGCGGCTAATCTGCTCGAATCAACGGGTGCCATGCCGATTGCGCTGCTGCCCAGGCCGTTTGAAGTGCGCACGGTGCCGCCGCTGCCCAACGTCAACATTCTGGTGGGCGAGCAACGCATTCGCACCAACGCGCGTGGCATTGCCCGCGTGCTGGTCGAGAAGAGTGGATCAGTGTCGGTGACAGTGCTGCCGTATGAATCGCCCGACCCCAACGTGCGCGCAGAGTTCATTCGCTGGTCGGACGATGTGGTGTCGGCCACGCGCCGCATCAACGTTGTCAACGGCGTCATGTTGCAAATTGGGTTCGAGGTCAGCCACCCGGTTCAACCCAAATTCGTCGAGGACGGCTCCGAGCGTCAGGTCAACGCCAAACGGCTCAGCCAGATCATGTTGGTGAATAGCGCGGGTGAGGCCGTGCCGATGGTGCTGACGATGGGGGGCGTGCAGTGGCTGAAAGCCAACCGCATTGTCCGCCACGATAACGCGCTGAGCGCAGCGGCGTTGTCTTACCAACTGCACAACGTGACGGTGGATGGGGTGAATGTGGTGAATGAAGGGCAGCAACGGTTTAAGGTGCGGCGCAACGCACGTTGGACAATGAAGCTGCAGATGCACGACCTGACTGTGACCACCCGCGATGCGCTGTTTGGCTTCCCCATCGGCAGCGGCGTGCGCGTTACATATCCCATGGGCCAGTTGCAAGATGTGGCGCTGGATGCTTCTGGGCGGATGCGACTTGAGTCGCTATCTCGCGGCAGTTACACCGTGACGGTGCAGGGCGGCTTTTTTATTCGTGCGCCCACACCGGTCGCGCTCTCGCGCAGCCAGGTTGTAGACCTGCCGGTGATTAGTTATTTGGATGTGGGCATTGCCGTTGTGGCGGTGCTGGGCGCGGCGTTGTTTGTGTTGCTTCTGGGTAGGTCGCACGATTTTGCGCATATGACGCGGCGCAGAACACAGAAGGGGATTCGGATTCAGGAACATGCGTAGGGTGTTGCAACGGGCAATGCTGGGGTGGGTGCTGATGGCGCTTGCGATATGCGCGTCTGCCTGCGCGGCCTTGCCCCACGCTGTGGCTGCGCCGCGCGCTTCATCCCGTGTGCCTTTGTTTGCGTATTACTACATCTGGTTCGATCCGCAATCTTGGAACCGCGCCAAGGTAGACCTACCGCAGCTTGGCAAGTACTCCAGCGACGACGAGGCCGTGATGCGCCAGCATGTGAAGTGGGCGAAGGACGCGGGCATTGATGGCTTCATCATCGGTTGGAAAAGCACCGACAAGCTGAACGCGCGCCTGGAAAAAATGTTGCGCATCGCCGACGAAGAAGACTTCAAAATCCTGATGATCTATCAGGCGCTCGATTTCAATCGCAACCCACTCAAGCTGGACAAGATTGGCGCAGACCTGGACCTGTTCATCTCAAATTATCTGCACCACAAATCGCTGCGCGCCTTTGCCAAGCCGGTCGTCATCTGGTCGGGGACGTGGAAGTTTTCGGAGACCGAGATTGAGCGCGTGACCCGCACGCGGCGCGACAAACTGCTTTTTCTCGGCACGGCCAAAAGCGTAAAAGACTACGAACGTGTGGCGGCTTGGCTGGAGGGCAATGCGTATTACTGGTCGTCGGTCAACGTGGATACGCATCCCGGCTACGAATCCAAGCTGAGTGACATGGCCGATGCCATTCACGCGAACAAAGGTTTGTGGATTGCGCCCGCCGCGCCTGGGTTCGATGCGCGCCTGGTGGGCGGGGCGCAGCGCATTGATCGCAAAGAGGGCGAGACCCTGCGCCTGCAACTGCGCGCCGCCAGCAGCGCCTCGCCCGATGCAATTGGCCTGATTAGCTGGAACGAATTTAGCGAGAACTCGCACATCGAGCCAAGCCAGAAGTTTGGGCGGCTGTATCTGGATGTGGTGAAGGAGATAGTGAAAGAGATACGGCGTGGGCCGTAACCAGGGGAGGAGCTTTATATGATGTCATTCAAAATGGTGCGACGCACCTTCTTCAAGTTAATGGGTTCGACGGCGGCAGCGCTGGCCAGGGTGTTGTCTTTGTCATCGCCGACGGCGCGCAGCAGCACCGTCATCAACACAGATGCCAACACAAACCCCAACACGGACGCCAGCGTAAGCGCCAATGCCCTCGAACGCATCGAGCTTTCTGCGATAGCAGTCACCGTTGGCGAAGTTGAGTTGGCCTGGAAGACGCCAGCGGGGGCTGGCACGGTGGCGCGCTATGGCATCTATCGCAACGCCACGCTGCTGGCAAGCGGCGATGGCACG
>JAYTNY010000377.1:0-3319 GCA_043748055.1 Roseobacter sp. | reverse complement strand
ATGGGCTGCTCATCTGCCGAAGCCACACCCACACCGGGTGTTCAGGTAACGGTTTTTGTGCAAACCCCGGCTCCATCAAGCACACCACGCCCAGCCCCGCCACCTACGCCAAAGCCCGCTCCCACCCTCGCCTCAGCCGCAGCCGTGTCCGCCACAAACCCCATCAGCCCAAGCACGGCCAACCCCAACGACCCCGCCGGTTTGGTTGTAACCAACGAATTTGTAAACGTGCGCAAAGGCCCGGATGTGCGCTACGACTTTTTGGGTCGTTTGGACAAAGGCGCGAAAGCCAACGTGATTGGCAGGAGCGGGGATGCACTGTGGTGGCAGATTGAATTTGCAGGTAGCGAAGGGGGTGTAGGTTGGGTGATTAACGACTATGTGCAGGCCAACCCGGTTGCCCAAAGTGCAAAGGTGGTGGCTGTAGCGCCATTGCCCACCGAAGTGCCTACGGCGGTGCAGGTGATTGACATTGCCCCGCCCACCGCCACGCCGCTACCGGTCGCGGCTGCGCCCACCGTGCCCCCGCCGCCCCCAGGCCCCACCGCTGACCCCTGCTCACCCTCCGACCCAAATTGGCGTGGCAACGACCCCAGCTACCCGTTTTGTGTGCGCCACGATATGGAATGGCAAAACGGCGACAGCAAGAGCGAGCGCCCCACGTTGTATTGGGACATTTACGGCGTGCAAAGCATCGAGCTGCGCATCGAAGGTTTCTCGCGCGGGGGCGGGCGCTACCCGGTGGCGCTGGGCGGCCAGTTCCAAGTGAACCGCAAAGAGCTGGGTGGGTGTGGCAAAGCGGAGTTGTATATAACGCTTAAAGATGGGCGAAAAGATATTGGCTACAACGAGAAGTTTTTTTGCGGGGCTTGAGGGCAGAGTGAATGGTGCATAGTGAATAGGGCGTGCTACGTGTTGCGTCTTGCGTTGGGTATCGAGGTTTAACACACGAAACCAACGCAAGACGCAACGCGCAACACGCAAAGTTTGGTTCGCGCCAATCCCCACTCCCTAATCCCCAATCACTCTGCACCCCGTTCGTATAATCCGCGCTATGAAAGCCCTCTTGTCGGTTGCGGATAAAACAAACCTCATCGAATTTGCCAAAGCCTTGCACGCGCATGGCGTTGAGCTAATCGCCAGTGGCGGCACGGCCCGCGCCTTAAAGCAAGCCAACTTGCCGGTGACGACGGTTGAAGACCTGACGAAATCGCCTGAGATTTTGGATGGGCGGGTGAAGACGCTGCACCCGGTGATTCACGCTGGCATTCTGGCGCGTGATAGCGACAGCGACAAAGCCGATTTGCACAAGATTGGTGCGCACTACATAGATTTAGTGGTGTGCAATTTGTATCCGTTTCAGAAGACGATTGCGCAGAAGTTTGTGACGCTGGCCGATGCAATAGAAAACATTGATATTGGCGGCGTGGCGCTGATTCGCGCAGCCGCCAAGAACTATGCGCGGGTGGCCGTGGTGTGCAACCCAGATGACTACAGCCTCATCACCAAAGACCTGGCCCAGCACAACAAAGTGAGCGACGCGACGCGCGAGGTGCTGGCGCTAAAAGCCTTTGCGCACACGGCGGCCTACGACAGCGCGATACGAGACTACTTGATGGGCGTGCAAGGCAACGGCGCAGATGCGCTGCCGCTGACGCTGCACAAGGTGCAAGACCTGCGCTATGGCGAGAACCCGCACCAAAACGCCACGCTATATAGCTTTGACGATGCCGAGAACGGGCCGATGGGCGGCAAGCTGTTGCAGGGCAAAGAGCTGAGCTACAACAACTTGTTGGATTTGGACGCGGCCTGGCGTGCGGCGCAGCAGTTCAAGGAGCCAACCGTCGTCATTGTCAAGCATCTCAGCCCGTGCGGCATCGCCAGCGCCAAAGACCTGGCGGCGGCCTACAAGCAGGCCTTTGCCTGCGACCCGGTGAGCGCGTTTGGCGGGGTCATCGCGGTGAACCGTGTTGTGGGTTTGGATTTGGTGGAGGCGCTGGGCGACTTGTTTGTGGAGTGCATCGCCGCCCCTGGCTTTACCGAAGACGCGTTGGCGAAGCTGGCCAAGCGCAAGAATTGCCGCCTGTTAGAACTTGCCGCCAAGCCTGCCGAGAGCGAATATGAATACCGCAGCATTAGCGGTGGCGTGTTGCGCCAAAGCGTGGACAAGGGCGACCCAGCCACCGCCAACTGGAAGGTGGCGACGAAGGTTACGCCGAACGATGCGCAGCAGCGCGCCCTCAAGTTTGCATGGGCATGTGCGCAGCATGTGAAGAGCAACGCCATTGTGTTTGCCAAAGAGATAGAAGGTACGGGCGTGTTGACGACGGTGGGCATCGGCGGCGGCCAGCCCAACCGGGTGGATTGCGTGCGCATTGCGGCGGCGCGCGCAGGCGAGAAAGCCAAAGGCGCGGTGATGGCGAGCGATGCGTTCTTCCCGTTTCCCGATAGCTTAAATGAAGCGGTGAAGGTGGGCATTGTGGCGATCGCGCAGCCGGGCGGCAGCGTGCGCGATGACGACAGCATTCACGCCGCGAACGAGGCCGGGATTGCGATGGTGATGACAGGGGCGCGGCATTTTAGGCACTAGGACAAATCATGCCAACGATTCATAGAGAAGACGGTTTTCGATTCAGCTTTTTCAGCAACGAAAATAGTGAGCCGTCTCATGTTCACGTCAAATCGGCTGAGAATCAGGCCAAGTTTTGGCTTGATCCGGTTAGTCTTGCGTACAACTACGGATTCACCAGCAAAGAGCTTGGCAAAATTGAAGGCATTATTCGATTAAATCGAGACCAATTTCTGGAGGCTTGGAATGCACACTTTAGAAGCTAATACAAAACCAAAATTTAGGCGTGCCTACTTTCCCACAAATGCACTCGCGAAGTCTGTCATCTTCGATGAAGAGTTGATGCACATTGGCCTGACTGATGGCAGGATCATCAGCGTGCCCATTTATTGGTTTCCGCTGCTGTGGGAAGCCACGCCGGAGCAACGCACACAGTACGAAATTGGTGGCGGCGGCATTAGTTTGCATTGGGAAGCGATTGATGAGGATTTGTCGGTGGCGGGGTTGTTGGCGGGCGGGGATTTGAGGAGTGCGTAAAGCTGTTGAAGCTACTCTCTTACATTGAAGGACAAAGGCAGACAATGATAAACAATAACGTTTCACAAAATTACAACGATTCTGAAGAAGAATCCGAAGATGATTTGCAACAGATCGATAGCAAGCCTATATCAAGCCAAACAGTCGGATGGGTTATTTCCGCATTAAGACAAAAATTTGAACGCGGCCGTATAGACATCCAACCTCATTACC
>JAYTNY010000376.1:0-4018 GCA_043748055.1 Roseobacter sp. | reverse complement strand
CATCGCAATTCTATTCACAGCTAGCGACCTCGCGGGTTTCAGTTTTTCTAATCCGCAAAATCCCGCGAGGTCTAGCCTGACCTCACAACGCCAACGAATACCCCTCCGCCAACCCCTTTGCCCGCGCCACAAACGCATTCACTGGCATGGCCCCCAAGTCCTCGCCGCCGCGCAGGCGCACGGCCACGCTGTCGGCCTGCTGCTCCTTGTCGCCGATTACCAGCATGTAGGGCACCTTCATCTTCTGCGCCATACGAATCTTGTTCTGCATCCGGTCGCTGCCATCGTCTACTTTGGCCCGCAAGCCAGCGTCCAGCATGCAGCGTTGCACCTGCCGCGCAAAGTCCACGTGTCGGTCGCTAATCGGAATAATCATCGCCTGCACCGGGGCCAGCCACACCGGGAAGTTTCCGGCGAAGTGCTCGATCAAAAAGCCAATCAAACGCTCGTGTGTGCCCAGCGGGGCGCGGTGCAAACACAGCGGCGTTTTCTCCGCGCCGTCCTTGTCTTTGTACACCAGGTTAAACCGCGCCGGCACCGCAAAGTCCACCTGGTTCGTCGCCAGCGAGAACTCGCGCCCAATCACGCTAAAAATCTGCACGTCAATCTTTGGCCCGTAAAACGCGGCTTCGTTCTCGCGCTCAAAGTACGGCACGTTGCCGTGAATCATCGCGTTGCGCACCATCGCTTCCGTCTTCAGCCACATCTCCGGGTTGTCTACATACTTCTTGCCCAACCCTTCCTTGCTGTGCAAGCTCAGTCGCATCTGATATTTGTCTATGCCTAGAATCTTGAAGTACTTTAAGTACAACTGCACCACCGCCAAAAACTCCTGCTCAAACTGTTCTTCCGTGCAGTAAATGTGTGCATCATTCATCTGCATGCTGCGCACACGCATCAGCCCAAATAACTCGCCGCTCTGCTCAAAGCGGTAACACGTGCCGTACTCCGCAAAGCGCACTGGCAAGTCTCGGTAGCTGCGCCCTTTGGCTGCAAACAGCTTGTGATGAAACGGGCAGTTCATCGGCTTCATGTAGTACTTGATGCCGTCGTCCAGCGTCATGGGCGGGAACATGCTCTCGGCATACAGCGTGGGCAAGTGCCCGCTGCGCAAGAACAAATCCTCCTTTGTTAAGTGCGGCGTCTTTACCCGTTCATAGCCCGCTTCCAACTCCATCTTCTTCGCCAAGTCTTCCAGCGCGTCAATCATCACCGTGCCATTCGGCTGCCACAGCGGCAGGCCCGGCCCCACTTCGTCGTCGAAAATAAATATCTCCAGCTCCGCGCCCAGCTTCCGGTGATCGCGCTTCTTGGCCTCTTCCTGCATATCCAAAAAGTGCTGTAGTTCTTCGGGCTTTTCAAACGCCAGCCCATAAATGCGTTGCAACATCGGGTTCTTCTCGTCGCCACGCCAATACGCGCTGCTGCTTTGGCTGATCTTGAACGCAGCCGGATCAATCTCGCGCGTGTTCGCTACATGCGGGCCACGGCACAAATCCGTAAAGCCATCTTGCGTGTAGAGGGTTATTGGTAATTGGTAATTGGTAATTGATGACCCGGTTTCCTTTTCACCGTATTCGTCTGCGCCGCCAGCCAGGCCATCAATCAATTCCAACTTGAACGGGTTGCCCGCAAACAATGTCCGCGCCTCGTCCGCGCTCACGGCGCGTTGCTCAAAGCTCACGCCCTTCTTCACAATCTCGCGCATTTTGTCTTCAATCTTCTGCAAATCTTCGGGCGTAAACGGCGTGGGCACACCAAAGTCATAGTAAAAGCCGTTGTCCACCGGCGGCCCAATCGTGGGCTTGGCTTCGGGGAAGTAGGCCAGCACGGCTTCGGCCATCACATGCGCCAAGCTGTGCCGAATTTTGTACAACTGCGCAGGCATCTGCTTGCCTTTGCCATACGCAATCATCTCGCCAGATGAGGCTGGCGACGACTCTTCTGACTTCTGACTTCTGACTTCTGTCCTCCCCCTTGCACAATCTTCTCAATGCGCGGTTTGGCCGCCGCCACGTAATCGCTCGTGTGCAAATACACGCTGCGGTCCAGCCTCGCGGCGTTAAACACCATTTCCTCGTGGGCCAAAAGGGATGGGTCAACAATTAGCTCAAGCTCTGGGTTAAACGAGAACGGCAGCACCGTACCCACCACGCTGCCGCTCAGCTTCTCGGCAATCTCCGCTGAGGCAAAGCTGGCGTAGTCGCCGCCATACAGCGCCTTCACCGCGCCAATGTCCACTTTGGCATCCCCCGGAATCACGCCCAGCACATAGTGCTTCTCCTTCTTGCCCACCTTCACCATAATCACCATGCACTTGGCCGCTTGCGCCAACAGGTTGCCGCGCATCTGCGAGACGATCTCCGTTCGCCCTTCCGGCTCGTGGTCTACCAATCGGTAACTCGCCTTGTGCTCATCCAAGTAATGAATGAGCTTGTCATACATACTTTGCTCTTCCATGATTTTTTTCTCCACGCACTAAATTTTCTTCGCTCTCAAAACCTGCTGAATCTGCTCAATGTGCATCTCGCCATGATTCGCAAACCGCCCCAACCAAATCGCCAACGTCATCAAGCCATATTCCAAATGAACACCTTCGCGCACCCATGCGCTTTCGCCCAACGCCTCAAAAAATGGCACCGCCCGCGCATACAACGCCTTTAGGATTGCAATCGAACCACTCACATCTGCCGCCATCGCATCCGGCAGTGTTGCCCAGGCAGCCTGGTCAAACGGCTTCAGAATCGGCTTGTGTTCCGTCGCAATCAGCTTGCAACGCATATACAACTGCATTTGTGCGTCTGCCAAATGGTGTACGTTCTGCGCCACCGTCCACTCTTTTGGCAAAAAGTGCGTAGTCAGTTCAGTAGCGGTCAAGCCCTTCACCAACGCTTCAATGCTGCCCGGCAAGCGCCGCGCCCGTTCAATCATGTCCTCACGTTCTCGTTGTGTCATAGTTACCTTCTACAAAGTCACAAGTCACAACTTATGACCAATCGCTAATCCCCAATCTCTAATCTCTTCTTCTCGCCGCCAACGTTTGTTGTATCTGTTCGATGTGCAACTCGGCGTGCCCAGCGAACCGGCAAAACCAATGCTCTAACGTACCTAGCCCACCTTCCAAATGCACCCCCTCGCGCGCCCAGTCACTCTCGCCGCACGCCTCAAAAAATGGCACGGCCCGCGCATACAACCCTTTCAACAGCGTGATCGAATCAGCCACATTCGCTGTCATCGCATCGGGCAGCAGCGCCCACGTGTCTTGGTCAAACGGCTTCAGAATTGGCTTATGCTCTGTCGCGATCAATTTGCAGCGGCTGTACAAATGCATTTGGTCATCCGCCAGGTGATGCACGTTTTGCGCCACCGTCCACTCGTTGGGCAAAAAGTGTGTGGTCAACATTTCAGGCGTTAACCCTTGCACCAATGCCTCAACAATGCCGGGCAAACGTCGAATGCGTTCAATCACATCTGCACGTTCTTGTTGTGTCATTGCAAATCTCCTCTAAAACTCAATCCACTTCGTCGGCACAGCATCCGCCAGCCACACCGCGTTATTCTCATCGCCACCTAAATAAAATCTAATTCCGTCGTTGTGCGCATTCAAAGCCTGCACACGCAGCACCACAATATCTTTACCCCGCCGCCCTGCGGTGCTCATCGCCGTCTTGGCATCGGCAGAAAGATGCACATACTGCCGCGTCATCGGCAGCAAGCCATCCAACTGAATAGCCTCCAGCGTGCGCTTCTGCGTGCCGTGAAAAAGTATTTCGGGGGGCTGCTGTGCAGGCTTCTCAATCTTGGTGCTGATGGAGTGGCCGTAGTGGGCACGAATGCGTGCGCCACCCTTGTCATCTACCAATTCAAAGCGCTGCTTGTCGCTCTCGCGCAACATCGCCTCAATGTCGTCGCGCGTTATCTCGGCAAAGGCCTTGCGCCTGCGCAGCCCAGTTAGCAGCCTTTCCAACGAGGCCCAGCCCTCGGTGTTCAGCTTCAGCCCAAACGCCTCCGGCTCATG
>JAYTNY010000375.1:0-6475 GCA_043748055.1 Roseobacter sp. | reverse complement strand
GAGGCCAACCAAAATCTCGCCAACCAGTCCATCAAGGTCATGCAGTTCATGTCGTCTATGGGGCCGGTGCTGACGATGTGCGTCAACATCGGCATGGTGCTGGTGATTTGGGCAGGCGGGCTGCGCGTAGCCGAGGGCAGCATGTCATTGGGCCAGATCGTGGCCTTCACCAACTATTTGCTCACGGCCATGAGCCCGCTGATTATGATGACGTTGCTCTCGCAAACATGGGCGGCGGGGGCGGCCTCCACCAAGCGCATCTACGAGGTGCTGGACACAGTGGCCGAAGTGCAAGACCCATCCAACCCAACAGAGTTGCCGCAACCGGTGCAGGGCCGCCTGGCATTTGAGGGCGTGGGCTTTCACTTTGCCAGCAATACCAGCCAACAAGTTTTGGAGCGCATTGACCTGACGGCTGAGCCAGGCCAAACCGTGGCGATTTTGGGCGCGACCGGCGCGGGTAAGTCCTCGCTCTTCAACCTCATCCCCCGTTTTTACGATGCCACCGCCGGCCGCGTGCTGCTGGATGGCGTGGACATTCGCCAGATCAAACAAGACGCGCTGATCTCGCAGATTAGTATGGTGCCGCAAGAGACGATTTTGTTTTCGGGCACGGTGCGCGACAACATTCGCTATGGCAAGCCCGATGCGAGTGATGACGAAGTAATCGCCGCCGCCCAGGCCGCGCAGGCACACGGGTTTATTCTCACCTTGCCACAGGGCTACGACACCCGCGTGGAGCAGCGCGGTGTCAATCTTTCCGGCGGGCAGAAGCAGCGCATCGCTATCGCCCGCGCCTTGCTCACCCGCCCGCGCATTCTTATTTTGGACGACAGCACCAGTGCGGTAGACGTGGAAACCGAGACCAAGATTCAAGATGCGATGGATGCCCTGCTGCGCCACAGCACGCGCTTTGTGGTGGCGCAACGCATTAGCACTGTGCTAAAGGCCGACAAGATTGTGGTGATCGACAAAGGGCACATCGCCGCGCAAGGCACGCACCGCCAGCTCATGGCCTCCAGCGAGATTTACCGCGAGATTTACGACTCGCAGTTGGGCGGCGGCTTGCCCGAAAGCGAACCCGCCCTCGATCTAATCGCCGCATGATCTAAGAACTTTTCCACCACGAAGACACAAAGAGCACGAAGGATGCACAAAGGCTTTTTCTTTGTGTTCTTTGTGTCTTTGGGGTGGTTTCAAAAAAACGTCAAATGCAATCTGCAACACAAACCCCACGCTCAGATCCGCGTGCCGCAATGGCCCCGCGCGGCCCCATGATGCCGGGCAAGATTGAGAAGGCCAAAAACCCGCGCAGCACGTTGAACCGACTGGTGCGCTACTTCGGCCACTTTGGCAACCGGCTGCTGCTGGTGTTTGGGCTTATCGTCACCTACACCGTCCTCGGTTTGGTCGGGCCGTATTTGATGGGTGTCGCGATTGATGGCTACATTGCCACAAAAAATTTAACTGGGTTGGCCCGCATCGCGGTGTTTATGCTGATTGCGTTTCTGCTCAACAACGTCTTTCAAGTCATCGCCAACTGGGTGATGGCGGGCATTAGCCAGCGGGCGCTGCAACAGTTGCGCGGCGATTTGTTCCAGCACCTGCAAACGCTGCCGCTGCGTTTTTTTGATAAGAGTGGCGCGGGCGAACTCATGAGCCGCCTCACCAACGACATTGACGCGATAAACCAGGCAGTGGCGCAAAACGTGACCGCGCTTATCGGCAGCGTGCTGTCTATGCTCGGCATCCTCATCGCCATGTTTGTGCTGGATAGATGGTTAGCGCTAGCTTCGCTGCTGGTCGTGCCCATCATGTTTTGGTTCACCCAGTTTGTGGCGCGTTACACCCGCAAGGGGTTTCAACGGCTGCAAAAACAACTGAGCGAGTTAAACGGGGTGATGGAAGAGGCGATCAGCGGGCAACGGGTGGTGAAGGCATTTCGGCGCAACGAATCTGTGGTGGCGCGGTTTCGGCAGAGCAACCAGCAAGCCTACGAAGCGGGTGTGTATGCCAACTCGTATGCCTTGCTGCTCATGCCGCTGACCAACGTGCTGGGCAATTTCTTCGTCATTGTGCTGGCGGGTTTGGGTGGATGGCTGGCGCTGCAAGGCTTGGTGACGGTGGGCATCATCGCCACCTTTATCAACTACGGGCAAAACTTTATCAACCCGTTGCGCCAATTAGCCAATCTTTACAACACCATCCAAAGCGCATTGGCCGGGGCCGAGCGCGTGTTTGAAATTCTGGACACCGAGCCAGAAACCCGTGATGTGCCAGATGCCCTTGCATTAGAAACAGTGCGCGGCGAGGTGAAATTTGAGGGCGTGCAATTCGCCTATCAACCCGAACGGCCCATTCTTAAAAACATGACGCTGAGCGCACAGCCCGGCCAGATCATTGCGTTGGTGGGGCCGACCGGCGCGGGCAAAACAACAATTATTAACTTGCTCACCCGCTTCTACGAGATCAACGCGGGCAGCATCTGCATTGACGGCGTGGACATTCGCCAGATTAAGAAAGCCGACCTGCGCCGCAAGCTGGGGCTGGTGCTGCAAGACACCTACTTGTTCTCCAACACGGTGATGGAGAACATCCGCTATGGCCGCTTGGAGGCCAGCGACGAAGAGGTGATGGCGGCGGCAAAACTAGCCGATGCCGATCACTTCATCAAGCTATTGCCGCAGGGCTACCAAACCGTGCTGCTGGAGCGGGCCAGCAACCTAAGCCAGGGCCAGCGCCAACTGTTGGCAATCGCCCGCGCCATACTCGCCGACCCAGCCATTCTGATTTTGGACGAAGCCACTAGCAGTGTGGACACGCGCACCGAGGCGCGCATTCAGCAAGCCCTACTGCGGCTTATGCAAGGCCGCACCAGCTTCGTCATCGCCCACCGCCTCAGCACCATTAAAGATGCCAACCAGGTGCTGGTGATTAAGGATGGCGACATCATCGAGCAAGGCACGCACCAGCAATTGCTGGATCAGCGGGGGTTCTATCACCACCTGTATACCAGTCAGTTTAAGGGGCAGGCGATTTAGGTGTCCATTCGTCATAGTTCGCATTCTTCGACTGCGCTCAGAATGCTTTCGAGGGGAGTTAAAAAGCGCGCGACATGGTCGAGCTAGCGCCTCGCCGAATGCTTGGCCCCTGCAACATCTACACCAGCGCCTCGTCCGAAAACATCACCTGCACAAACAGTTCGGGTACGTGCGAATCCCAAACGCCGTGCGGGCTCCACGCCCAGCCGCTGGAATCTTGGGCGGGCGGTGCGGCTTTGTATTGGTTGAAGCGCGAGAAATCCATGCGCCATACGTCGCCGTTTTGAGGCGGGAGTGCGCGGCCATCTGGCCTTGCCAAAGCCTCGAACCCGCGCCAGGGGAGGGCCAACTCAACCGTCCAGCCCCAGTCGCGGTCGGTGTTGTTGTTCAGCGTGCCATCAATGTTCACGGCGCTGCGCAGGCCGGGGAAGTCCCAATTCCAATAGCCAATGCGCCGCCCGCGCGGGTGAGGCTGAAAGCCCACGCCATCGAAAGGGCGAACGCCATCCGCGTCGCGGTTGAACTGGGGCAGGGCGTGATAGCCCGCGCGTGCATACGCCTCCTCCCAGATGAAGAAGACCTCGTAGAGCGTGCCGTGCGCGTTGATCTCAAACTCGTAGGAGGCATCTTGACCCGCGACGAACAGTTCGACATCGTTGTTCTCGTAGATCAGCGCATCCCGCTCGGTGAGGGTGGCTTCGACGAATGGCTCTTCGACCCAGTAGCCGACGTAGAGGTAGTCGTCGTCCCACAGCACGGCGGCGCGGGTGTCGTGGACGGCGGGTTGACCGCTGATGAGATCTCGGAAGCGCGGCGAACGTGTGGCGCGTTGCCAACAGTCTTCGTCGAGGCGGCCATTGATGACGGGTGGCGAGGTGACGCGGTGGGCGGTGTAACGGGCGATCTCGTTTTGGGGCCAGGGGAAGGGCCAGGGTTGAGTCATCGGCCCATTATCGTCATCGGTTTACAATCCCCGCCCCATGCGAACACTTGTTTCACTCGACATCGAGACGACCGGATTTGACAACGAGCGCGATGCCATTTTAGAGATCGGCCTCGTAAAATTTAGAGGCGAAGAAATACTGGAAGAGTGGAACAGCATCATCAACCCGCGCAGGCCGATTCCACCGAAAATTACCGAGCTGACCGGCATTGACGATGCGATGGCGGCAAAGGGCATGGACTTGTGGCCCGCGCTGAGCGAGATGAGCCGCATCTGCGGCAACGCGCCGATTATTGGGCACAACATTCAGTTTGATTTGGGCTTCTTGCGTAAGCAGCGCCAACTGGAGCGCAACGCCTCGTTGGACACGTTTGAGCTGGCGGGCATTCTGGTGCCGCACGCCGGGCGCTATTCGCTGGGCGCGTTGGCCGCCGAGTTGGGCATCACCTTGCCCGCCACCCACCGGGCGCTGGATGACGCGCGCGTGGCGCATCAGCTTTATCTAAAAGTGTTTGATAGGGCGCTGGAATTAACGCAAGACGTGACCGATGAGATTACAACGATGGCCGACCGCAGCGGCTGGCAACTGGCCGATTTCTGGCGCGATGTGAAAGAGGCGCGTGAACAAGGCACGTTTAGCACCAGCATTGGCGCAGCGTTGAAGAAAAAGGGCGTAACCGTAGCGGGCGCCCGCCGGGCCAGCATGACCAAACAGTTGGCTCGGCAAGCCCAACTTGATGCGAAACCGCTGAAGCCCAAGGAGAAGCCCGACCCATTGGATGCCGAGGCGGTCGTGAAAACACTGAGCGCAGAAGGCCCCTTCGCCCAACAGTTTGAAAACTACGAAGCCCGCTCGCAACAGATTGAGATGATGCGCGCCGTCGTAAAAGCATTTAACGAGAACGGCGTGGCGTTTATTGAGGCGGCCACTGGCGTTGGCAAAAGCTTGGCGTATCTCATCCCCTCGATGATGTGGGCCATCCAAAACGGCGAGCGCGTGGTGATTAGCACCAACACGATTAACTTGCAGGAGCAGTTGGCCGACAAAGATGTGCCCTCGGTGATAAAGATTTTGGGGCAGGACGCGCGGGCGGCGGTGATGAAGGGCAAGGGGCGCTACTTGTGCCCGCTGCGCTTAAAAGACTTGCGCACCGCCGGGCCAAAGACGCTGGACGAGGCACGCGTGCTGACCAAAATTCTGATTTGGCAGCCCAACACGCTGAGCGGCGACGCTGACGAGTTGTTTATTCCCGCGCCCGGTGAACGGGCGGTGTTCCAACATTTAAGTGCGCAGAACCCAGCCTGCAACATGAACACCTGCACCGCCACAGATTGCTATTTTTATCAGGCCCGGCGTATCGCCGAGAGTTCGCACGTGGTGATTGTGAACCACGCCCTGCTGCTGGCCGATATTGCGGTGGAGAACAAGGCCCTGCCGGAATACAAGCGGCTGGTGCTTGACGAAGGGCATCACTTGGAAAGTGCGGCGACGGATTCGTTGACCTACAAGATTGACCGCGAAGAAACCGGGCGGGTGCTGGGCGATTTGGGCCGAGCGAGTGGCACAGGAAATAGAAGAGCATCGGGCTTGCTCAGCGAGATTGCCTCGCGGGCGCGCCAATCCCTGCCGCCGGACAAGAGCGGCGCAGTAGAAATGGTGGCCAACCAAGCCGCCGAGGGTGTTGCCAACGTCTACTCGCACAGCGTGAGTTTCTTTGATGTGTTGCTGGACTTTTTTGCGGATGAAGTGAGTGACATGGGCGATTACTCGCAGCGGGTTCGCCTCACCAAAGCCGTGCGAAACCGAACGGGCTGGAGCCAGGTTGAACTGGCGGGCGACAACTTTGTGAAGAGCTTACAAGCGTTGGCCAAAAGTTTGGACACGCTGTTTAGAGGGCTGAACGAGGTGGGCGAAGTGATGGCCGACTTTGAGATGCTGGCCGGGCGCTTGAACGGTGGCATTCGCTTTGTGACCGAGGCCAGCGAGCAAGTGCTGCGCATGATTTTGAAGCCGAACGACGAAAGCATTTATTGGGCCGAGCTAGAGAACCGGCGCTTTGGCGGCAAGAGCAGCGGGCCAAAACTTTCACTCAACGTTGCCCCACTGCGGGTGGGGCCGCTGATGGAGAAGCATTTGTGGAATGGCAAGGAATCAGTCGTGTTGACATCGGCCACCATGCGCACAGCCACCAGCAACGGCAAGGGGGCCACGTTCGACTACATCAAAGACCGCTTGCAGGCGACGGATGCCGATGTGGTCGCGGTTGGCTCGCCCTTTGATTACAAGAACAGCACACTCGTCTATCTCGTCACCGATATTCCGGAGCCGAATCAGCAGGGCTACCAGCAGTGGGTGGAGAAGGGGTTGATTGCACTTTTTCGCGCATCGCAGGGGCGCGGGCTGGCGCTGTTTACCAGCAACGCGGCGCTGCGGGCCACTGGCAAAGTGATTGCGCCGGAGTTGATGAAGGATGACATTTTGGTGTACGAA
>JAYTNY010000374.1:0-2571 GCA_043748055.1 Roseobacter sp. | reverse complement strand
GCCGCCCGCAACGCCGCCCGGCGACTAAAGTCGCGGGCTACCACTGCAAAGCCCGCCTGCGCGGGCTGGGCCCATCCAAATGTGTCCTGACATCAGCTCAGAATGAGAATTGCTGGATAGGCGCAGTCTAAAGCCTGCGGCTACCATTGCGGCAACACAACCATGCAACTCATCCTCGGAATAGATGGCGGCGGCACGCGCACCCGCGCGCGGCTGGCCGATGAACACGGCAAGATGCTTGGCACAGGCGAAGCAGGCTCATCCAACATGCAAGCACAGGGCGAAGTAGTTGCTCAGCAAGAAATTCTCAACGCCATCGCCAATGCCTTTGTTGATGCAGGCATACCGCCCGCACCTATTCACGCTGCCTGCCTGGGCCTGGCCGGTGCTGCGCGGCCCGATGAGCGCACGCTCTTTACAACCTGGGCCAAGCAGGCCATTTGCGCACGCGTCACCGTCATCAGCGATGGCGAGTTAGTTCTGGCCGCTGGCACACCCGCGTTGTGGGGGATTGCACTTGTGGCGGGCACCGGCTCTATTGCCTGGGGTAAAGCGCCCGATGGGCGTATGGCCCGCGCGGGTGGCTGGGGCTACTTGCTGGGCGATGAAGGCAGCGGCTACGACCTGGCCCACGAGGCCTTGCGGGCCGCCACCCAAGCCGCCGATGGCCGCACCGCACCCACCCAACTGCTCGATTGCATCTTGCAGCACTGGCACCTGCCCAATCCGCAAGCGCTCATCCAAAAAGTGTATCGCCCGGCACTAACAAGGGCCGAGGTGGCGCAACTGGCCCCGCTCGTCGTATCGCAAGCCGTGCAAGGGGATGCCGTTGCGAACGGCATTGTGCAGCGCGGATCGCAGGCGTTGGCGCAGGCTGTGATGGCAGTGGCGCGTTCACTCGCCTTGCAAACGCAGCCGGTGCCGCTGGCGCTTACGGGCGGTCTGCTCCTCAATGCCGCCCTCATGCGCCAGCAAGTGCTGCAACACTTGCACGCCTCGGCAATCACCTTTGGCCCCATTACGTTGGTGCACGAGCCAGCAGATGGCGCGGTGCGCATTGCGCAGGCCTTGTTGACTGATGGCTAATAGCCAATAGCTATTGGCTAACGAATGGTATGGTTGCCCAATGACGACCTACCGCGCTTTTGAACGCAATGATATTGCCGCCTCAACCGAGATTTGGAACGCAGCGTGCGGGGCAAGCCTGCACATCACCCCGCGTTTTTTTGAATACAACACGCGCCCGACGCCGGGTGTGGCGCAAGCCGGGCGCGTGGCTATGCGCGGTGGCGAGGTCGTGGGCGTTGTTTTGGCCAGTGCGCCGCAAGAACAAGCCGGTACGCTGGGTTGGTTCGATGTGATTGCTGTTGCGCCATCGGCCCAGCGGCAGGGCATTGGGGCGGGGTTGCTGGATTGGGCTTGCGGCTGGCTGCGGGAACGCGGTTGCAAGACGGCGCGTTTGGGCAGCAGCCTGCGCCCGTTCGCCCCTGGCTCGCCTGCCGAGCTAAACAACGCCGCGTACTTCATCCAACAAGGCTTTACGCACAACGGCGACGAGTGGGACCTAGCCGCCGATTTAGCCGAGCAACACTACCCCGCGCCCACCAACGCCACCTTTATTTGCCGCCCAGCCCAAACGGGCGATGTGCCTGCGATGCACGAATTTTTTGCGCGCGCTTTTCCGGGCCGCTGGCAGTGGGAGTTCTCCGAGTTTCTGCGCGAAGAGGGTCACAGCTCGGATTACATGCTGCTGTTTACAAAAGACCGACCTGACCAGGTAGAAGGGTTTTGCCGCATGACGCTGGCCGAGAGCGAGCGCCCGCTGGATCGGTTTTACCTGAATGGCTTGCCCAAACCATGGGGGCAAGTTGGGTCGGTGGGTGTAAGCGCCGAGATGCGCGGGCGCGGCTATGGCTACGCCGTGGTGGCTGCGGCGTTGGCGCATCTCAAGGCGCAAGGCATTCGTGGCTGCGTCATCGACTGGACAGACTTGCTGGATTTCTACGCGCGCTTTGGGTTCAAGCCATTTCGGCAGTACGCCATGTTGTCAAAACAACTTCTCAACAATTTATCACCCGCAACACATGGCTCACTTCACACGGCTTAAAAGACACAGCGCGAGAAGCGGCGAGCTATTGGCCCTTGTGAGTCTGCTTGTGTTGGCCGCCGTGTTGCGCTTTTACAAGCTGGATGCGCAAAGCCTGTGGTACGACGAAGGCAACAGCGCCCGCATTGCCGAGCGCAGCGTGCAACTGATTATTGAAGGTGCCGCAGGCGATATTCATCCGCCGCTGTATTACCTAATTCTGAAGTTCTGGCGCGGCCTTTTTGGCAGCAGCGAACTTGAGCTGCGGTCGCTCTCGGCGGCGTGCGGGGTGCTGTTGGTGCTGTTTACCTTTTTGATGGGGCGCGCATGGTGCAACGCGCGCGTGGGTCTCATCGCTGCATTGCTCGTCGGCATCTCGCCCTTCGGCATTTACTACAGCCAGGAGACGCGCATGTATGCGCTGCTGGCCGTTTGGGCGGCGATGAGTACGTGGGCGCTGATGCGAATGGAGAGATTGGAGATTG
>JAYTNY010000373.1:0-6619 GCA_043748055.1 Roseobacter sp. | reverse complement strand
TTGCACATCAGCATTTGGGCTGCGGTGTTGGTTTCTGTCATCAGTGCTGCGGCCACTTGGTTACTTGACCCCAGCCAGCAAGCGCGTTTGTGGGCGTATGTGCTCGCTATTCCGTTCACGCTGGGTATGTTGGTGTTGCTAAAACGAGGGCATACACGACTGGCAGGTGCAGGCATCTTCTCCATCATTTTGTTGCTCACACTCAGCAGCAATGTGTTGGGCAAGCGGCCCTATGCCGTGGGGGTAGCCATTGGGTTATTGGTGATTGTGATGTCGGGTATTTACGGCACCCGTAAATCCGTCATCTACGTCACCCTTGCCAACATCGCTTTTGCGCTCATCAGCGTGCTGTATTGGGTGAACCAAACCAGCAAACCGGTGCAACCCTCGTGGGTGTGGATCGATACGGTCAGCTACATCATTTTGTCTATCGTGGTGGGCTTTGGCATCCATGAGTGGACTGGGTACTTAAACGACGCTCTACGAGAAGCGCAAACAGCGCGCAAACAATTGGTGGAACAAAACCAAGTGCTGGAGCAGCGCGTCACCGAGCGCACCCAGCAACTAACCGCCAGCGAGTCGTATTACCGTTCGCTGATCCAAAGCACCAATGACCTGATTGTCATTTTGGATATGAAGGGCCGCATCCATTTTGAAAGCCCCTCTATCTTGAGGTTGCTAGGGTATGAGCCTAATTTGCCAGAGGGCACCAACGGCTTGGCGTTTGTTCACCCGGATGATGTGCCGGGTGTTTCGCGGGCGTTGCTGCACGATGTGTTATTGCCCAGCCTAACCGAGCGCCGCTACGAGATGCGCGTGCGCCATGCCAATAACAGTTGGCGGCACATGGAAGCCGCAGCATCGTTGCTAAAAGACATAGGCGAGCACAGCCAAAACCAATTGCTGCTGGTGAACCTGCGCGATATTACCGAGCGCAAACAAACCGAAGCCGCGCTGCAACATCGCATCGCCTTCGAGAAGGTAATTGCCGACGTCTCTCGAAACTTTGTGCGTCTCGCCTCTCATCAATTAGAAGAAGGGATTGAGTACGCGCTAGAAACAGTGGGGCGCTTTACCGGGGTGGACGTGTGTCGCATCTCGCAAATGCTGGCCGATGGCGAAACGCTTGAGATTACCCAAGAGTGGCTGCGCGAAGGCATAACCTTGCACCGCAAGGGGGTGCGCCAGGCCACAAACATGCACAACGGCTGGTGGCTGAACCAGTTCTTGCACAAACGGTATGTGCAAATTTCGGTGGTGGACGAGCTGCCCGCCGAAGTAGAAAGCATACGCGAGGCGTTAAAACGGCGCGGGTTGCAATCGATGCTGCTGGTGCCCCTGTTTCGCGGCGAGCACATTATTGGCCTGCTTGGGCTGGACAATGTGGGTGAGCCAAAAACGTGGACGGAAGAAAACCTGACGCTGCTGCAAATTTTGGCCGAGATTATGGGCAACGCGTTAGAGCGCAAACGCGCCGCAGATGCGCTGGTGGCCGAGCGCGACTCGCTGGAAGTGCGCGTAGCGCATCGCACCCACGAACTCTCCAAGTTGCTCGAAGTCTCGCAGACGATTGGCTCGACGCTGGAGTTTGAACCGCTGCTCAGCCTCATCCTGCAAAAGCTAAAAGAAGTGGTGGCCTTTGATGCAGCCAGCGTGAGCGAACTGCGCCTGAACACCAGCATGCATGTGGTTGCGTTTCTTGGCCCGGTGCAGCCCGATCAAGTGGTGCGGCATTGGGATGTGGCCCCTGAGCGTGATCTGCACATCATGAAGCTGATTGCGCACCACACACCCGTCGCCATCGACAACATTCACGCCGACACCGCCGAAGCACAGGCGTGGCGGGCGTATTACCAGGGTGTAATTCGGCCAGAGATTCCGACGTTTGCCTGCTCGGTGATGTATGCGCCGTTGATTGTGCGCAACCAAGTGATTGGTGTGTTGGCGCTGAACAGCGCCACGCCGGGGTTTTACGATGAGACGCGTATGGCGCTGGTGATGGCCTTTGCCAATCAGATCGCCATCAGCATGGAGACCGCGCGCTTGCACAACCAAGCCGTGCAGGCCGCCGCGCTAAACGAGCGCAGCCGCCTGGCGCGCGAACTACATGATTCGGTCTCGCAGGCTTTGTTTGGCATTGTGCTAGGCGCTAAGACATTGAATCAAGTCTCGGACCCTAGCAACCTGCGCACGCGGGATGCCACCGAATTTGTGCTGCAACTCTCGGAAGCAGCGCTGGCCGAGATGCGCGCGTTGATCTTTGAGCTGCGGCCTGAATCGCTGCAAACCGAGGGGTTAGTTGTAGCCTTCCAGAAACAAGCCTCCATGTTGTGTGCGCGGCACAAGCTGGATGTGCAACTGAACGCGGACACGCCCGAACCGCCGCTGACGATTGAGGCCAAAGAGGCGCTGTATCGCATTGGCCTGGAGGCTATTCAAAACACGATTAAGCATGCCAGCGCCACACGTGTGGCGTTAACTTTACGCACCGAAGACCGCTTTGTGTGGTTGGAGGTTGCCGACAACGGCCAGGGCTTCGACCCCACCGCCAAGTTCGCCGGACATTTCGGCTTGCAATCCATGCGCGAACGGGCCGAGCAGTTCGATGGCCTCATCAAGATTGAGAGCGACCCGGCTTGCGGCACGACGGTGCGCGTGCGGATACCGGTGAATAGCAATTAGCTATTAGACCTCTTGCAAAAGCAGGGGCGTAGCATGCTACGCCCCTACGAACGCCGCGTGCGAATGGACTTTTGCAAGAGGTCTATTGGCAACTCACGTTACGCAGTAACCTAACAACTTGATTGCCTTAGGTTTTCACCACAGAGACACAAAGAACACAAAGAAGCCCTTCGTGATCTTTGTGTCTCTGTGGTTCAAATCAGAAAACCTAAGGCAATCAGCCTAACAACATAAGAGAGCATCCTGAGCGAAGCATGCTTGTGGCCTATGTGCCGCACTCAAAAGAAAGTGCACGTGCAGTCGAAGGAGCGTTCGCGGTGGAGCTTTTCTAGCCAAGCTCGGCATAGAACGCTCCTTCGACTGCGGCTGGCATCTTCGCAACACCTTTGGACAGGGCTGCGAGCCAGCCTTCGCTCAGGATGCTTTGCGGCGCTTCTTTTCTGTTGCTGCGTAACGTGAGTTAGCAATTAGCTAATTGCCAATCGCTTCCCCGCTACGGCAATCGCCTGCGGATTGGCATCTATGCCGAGCCACTTGCGCCCTAGCTGTTGCGCCGCCACCAGCGTGGTGCCGCTGCCGCAGAAGGGGTCTAGCACCATGTCGCCTTCGTTGCTGGACAGTTGAATAATGCGGCGCAACAAGGCTAGGGGCTTCTGGGTGGGGTAGCCTGCACGTTCGCCACTGGTGGGCGCAATGGCTGGGATGTTCCATACGTCATCCAGGGGCTTGCCGCCCTTTAAGGTGTAACGCTTGCCATAGCTATTCATGTAGCGGTTGCCCTGCTCGTCCAGATGGCGGTATTTGTTTAGCATGGCCTGGGTGGGTTCTACTCGGATTAAGTTGAAGGTGTAGTCCGGCCCATTGGCATACCAAAAAATCACATCGTGCTTGGTCAGCAATTGCCTGCGCGTCTTGCTGGCCCCTAGGCCGTAGTGCCAAATAATCTCATTAACGAATGATGAATGACGAATCCCGTCAGAACGGGCGACGAGTGATGAATTGTTTTCGCTCGCCGCTCGTCGCTCGTTCTGACGGGATTCGTCATTCGTCCCTTGAAAGATTTCATCCAACATTACCCGCACATGGTGCGAGGTGCGCCAATCGCAGTGAAAGAACAGCGAGCCGTTGGGCATTAGCACTTGTTGCATGGCTTGCACACGCGGGCGCATGTAGGCGATGTAGGCCTGCGGCGTGCCAAAGGCATCGGCGTAACTGGCAGCTTGCGTCTTGCGTTGAGTGTTGGTGTTAAAGGGTGGATCGAGGTAAATGAGCTGGACGCTGGCCTTGGGAATCGTTGGCAGCACGGCGAGGCAATCGCCTGTGTTTAGGTTAGGTGGGGTTGTAACAGCAGCTTCAGTCAACGATCACACTCAAGTTCAGCAGTATAACTTCAGGGTATTTGATACGCCTGATGCAAAAAAGAAGTGATGTTCGCTACGGGTAACCGCGGGCTTCAGACTGCGTTTGATATATGCGCAGCTAGGGCAGAAAACAAGGCTCTTGCCGATGCTTTTCATACTTCGAGGCGCAGCCTAAAGCCTGCGGCTACCATGCCAAGGCAATGTCACATCAAGCATTTGTTATATTCAGCCCGTGAACGGCCTCTTAATCATAGACAAACCCCAGGGTATCTCCTCGCACGATTGTGTGTATCGCGCTCGGCGGGCCACGAAGATAAAACAGATTGGGCATGCGGGCACGCTGGACCCGATGGCGACCGGCGTGCTGGTGTTGTGCATCGGCAAAGCCACCCGGCTGAGCGAGTATTTGTTGGGCGAGGATAAAACCTACGAGGGCCACATCAAGCTGGGCCAGCGCACCAACACCGACGATGCCGAGGGCGAGGTGACTGAAACGCGGTCCGTGCCAGCGCTAAACACGGAGATGTTGGCGAGCGTGCAACAGGCATTTAGCGGCGAGATTATGCAAGTGCCGCCGCAGTTCAGCGCCATTAAACGAGACGGGCAGCGGGCCTATGCGTTAGCACGCAAAGGCGAGAGCGTGGAGCTGGCAGCGCGGCGCATGACGATTTACGAATTGCGTTTGGCGATTCTCGATGCGACCACGCTACACATCCAAGTGAAGTGCAGCGCAGGCACTTACATTCGTTCGCTGGCGCGAGACATGGGCGAGATGTTGGGCTGCGGCGGACATTTGACGATGTTGCGCCGCACGCAAGCTGGAGCCTTTACGTTGGCTGACGCCCTGCCGCTGGATGCGATTGACCAGTGGGCGACGCACTTGCTGCCAATGGACAGGGCGGTGAGCCATTTTCTTGAAGTGAATCTAGACGAGGGGCAAGCCAAAGACTTTGCAATGGGGCGATTCTTAGATGCGAAACTTTTAGATGCGACGCACTTTGAAAGTGCGTCGCATCTGACACCACAGGCTCGCGTTTGCCGCGTGTATGATGCCAAACACGAACTGATTGGCATTGGCGAGATTCAGAACACAACGCTCAAGCCCACCAAAGTCTTTGCCGCGCAGTAGCAACCCGCCATGCAGCTCATCCAAGCCTTTAACCAGAACACCAACCCCAGGCCCGCTGTTTGCACTATTGGCTCGTTTGATGGCGTACATCTGGGGCATCAGCAACTCATCCGCACGGTGGTGAACGACGCACACGCCCATCAGGCACAGGCCATCGTCATCACGTTTCATCCGCACCCGCGCCAAGTGCTGGGCAATGTAAAGATGAAGTACTTGACCACGCCCGAAGAGCAAGCCGAGCAGATGCAAGCGCTGGGCGTAGATACGCTTTTGATGCTGCCCTTTACACGCGAGACCAGCCAGACCCCCGCCGCCAATTTTGTGGAGCAAATGCTGACGCATCTTAAACTCATCAGCTTGTGGATTGGGCCAGACTTTGCGCTGGGCTACAAGCGCCAGGGCAATGCCGCGTTCTTGCGCGAGCAAGGCGCGGCGCAGGGCTTTGCCGTCAATGTGTTGCCGGAGTTAGGTTTTGGGCACATGCCCGTCTCCAGCACCCGCGTGCGAAGCGCTTTGGCGAGCGGCGATGTGCGCGAGGCGAACTTATGCCTGGGGCGGCCCTTCTCCGTAACTGCCCTTGCGCAAGATGAACACGCGCTGTGCGTGGACGCGCAGCACGCCCTGCCCGCCAATGGCCGCTATGCTGTGTTGGTGCAAGCCGAGCCGAACGAGGCCGAAGTACTAGAGACCTGTATCCAGCTACGTGACCCAATCAAACACACGCACGAACCCATGAAAATTGAGTTTGTGTGAAGGACAACCATGACCCAGCCAGCCGCAATGCCCAAGTCTCTGTTTTGGAAGATTGTGCAATTTCCCGTCACCCGCATCGTATTGGCGGCAATGATTATTGGGTTGACGACTATAGTGACCTCCGCGATATTCACAGCACTGATTACATGGTTTGGCCTTCAATCAACGCTGCCGCCAGCCGCCATTGCCTCAGTCAGAGTCGTAACGGTGTGTTTGGCTTATGTTTTATTTGTGCGGTTGATTGAGCGCCGCAGGGCCACAGAACTTTCGTTGCGCTGGCTGCACGAATTGGCGACGGGTGCTGCGTTTGGTCTCTTGTTATTCAGCCTCGTCATCGGCGCGCTGTGGCTGTTGGGTGTGTACCAAATCATCGGCAGCAACCCCTGGCAAATCATGGCCTCGGCATTGTGGATTGGGATTGTGCCGGGCTTTGTAGAGGAGATTTTTTTTCGCGGCGTGTTGTATCGCATCGTCGAAGAAAGCCTCGGCACTTGGATCGCACTCATCAGCACCTCGCTGTTCTTTGGCTTTGCGCACTTGGCTAACCCTGGGGCCACGCTGTTTAGCTCGGTGGCGATTGCGCTGGAGGCGGGCTTGATGCTCGGCATCACCTACACCCTCACGCAGCGGCTGTGGCTACCCATCGGCATTCACTTCGCGTGGAACTTCGCGCAGGGTGGCATCTATGGCGTAA
>JAYTNY010000372.1:0-8037 GCA_043748055.1 Roseobacter sp. | reverse complement strand
TCACCGATCACATTTGGTCTATGGATGAATTGCTCTGCTTTCGCGTCCCGCCTAAGCATCTTTGGGCCATTTAGCCGTACGCACCATTAAAGGGACACTGCCGAAATTCGCCAGGTGTTGCGGAATCTCCTCGCACGTCCTGCATCAAGCGCTCATGAATCTCGCGGACAAGCCGCAATGACAGCGGGAGCGTTTCCAATCGCTTGATTCCGTGTTCTAAAGCGGCCACGTAGTTGCGCACTTCCTGCATATCTTCTGTCGTAGCCAAGCCTTCTCCGGCAGATTTGGCCTCTTCAATCATCAATTCGGATAGCGTGGTTTTTGTACCCTCAATACGTGATGACAACACGGCTTCTCTCCGGACATAGGGTGCGATCAGCAGGTGCGGATTCGGAAGATGACGGCCAAGACCCGATAGCTCACTCAGCGCTGCATCGGCCTGCGATAACCGTAAGACTAAATCGTTGTTATAGCTAATGACAGGCGGCAAGGGTGCAGGCACAAATGCATAGTAGCCGTGTAGCGTGCTGATCACCTTGCCAGCCTGAGGGGCGCGAAAGTCTGAGGGTTTCATTGGGTCTTAAGCATGTTAGGCGTTTTAACGACTTCGTTCAAAGAGAGCCTTTCTTTTAACGAATCTACCATGAAACGTTATAAGCAAACGAAGATTGCTGCCGATGAGATGCCAGCGACGAAAGACATTTGCGCTAAACTTATTTGAGAAAGAGGAGGCAAATTTGGCACGTAGCAAACAATCTACCGGTCAATGTACTTATTGCGGACAGGTGATCAGTAAAGGGGGGATGCCCAAGCATTTATCTGCCTGTCTGCAGCGGCAAGCTATTCTGGTGAAAGCGCAGGCTAACAAACAAGCCAGTGAAATGTTGCATCACTTGCGGGTACAGGCAGATGGGTTACCCATTTTCTGGCTAGATTTGGAGATGCGCGGTTCGGCCACCCTCAAAGACCTCGATAGCTACCTGCGCGCAATCTGGTTGGAATGTTGTGGACACATGAGCCGATTTTCTATCGGTGGCTGGCGCGGTCAGGAAATTTCAATGGCTCGTAAGATTGATGTCGTGTTTGAACCTGGTGTTTCGTTGACTCACATCTATGATTTTGGAACGTCATCCGAGACGCTTGTAAAGTCATTAGGTACCCGTCAAGCCAAGCCCACCACCTCTAAACCGATAGCCCTCATGGCCCGCAACCTAATGCCTGAATCACTCTGTATCGAATGCGGACAACCCGCCGTGTGGTTCTGTAATGAATGTCTGATTGAAGACCAAACCTCAGGAACATTGTGTGAAGCCCATGCCAAGACGCATCCTCATGACAACTATGGCGAGCCAATCGAATTGATGAACTCGCCTCGCATGGGCATGTGTGGCTACGAAGGGCCAGCGACCCCACCTTATTGATTCGAGTCCCTCAATTGCCTTTCACGGCGATACCGAATGTTTTACTTGTGCTTGGTATATAGCTGGCGATGGATGATTTGCGGCACGACACAAGCAAGTGATGTCCTTTGGATAACTGCTCTTATCCAGAACAAATCGGTATCCATATACCTCTAAACCCAACGCCAGCGTTTACTTGATCGCCTCCAAAGTCCTTTGGATAATGACTTTGGAGGACGTCATGACAAATTTGATAGAAGAGTTTGGGAGTTGGCTGCGTGATGCGGACAAGTCCACACAAACACTCCGCGCTTACATTGGCGCGGTCGAGCGCTTCGGCGATTGGTTCGAGCAAACCAATCGCACACCACTCTCGGTTGAGTCGCTTACACCCACCGACTTACGCTTGTATCGCGATTTTCTCGTGCGCGCCAAGCTGAAGCCCAGCAGCATCAACGCCAATCTGGCTGCATTGCGTGCGTTGGGCACGTTTATTTCTGAGCAAACAAACAGCGCAGACCCTTCTGCCAAACTGCGTGGCATTGAAACCACGCGGCAGCACGCACCCAAATCACTCACCCGCCAAGAACTATTCAAACTTCAACGCGCACTCGATCACCGGCGCGCTCACGCTGAGCGATCTGGTCATGCCCTCGAATGGGTTGTGCGCGATGAGGCCGTCATTGCATTGTTGCTGAATACCGGTTTGCGAGTCGCCGAGTTGTGTTCGTTGGATGTTGGCGATGTCATCGTCAATTCTCGCGGTGGCAGAGTAATTGTGCGAAATGGCAAGGGGCGCAAGCAGCGCGATGTACCATTGAACGCCAACGTGCGTAGTAGTCTGCGGCTATGGCTGGCTGAACGGGAGCGGATTGCAGTCACCGACCCAGACGCATTATTCCTCACCAAATATCATCAACGCATCGGCACCGAGTCCATCCGATATTTGCTCAAAGAACTTAGCCAACGCGCTGGCATCAAAGCTTCGCCACACACGTTGCGCCACGTCTTTGGCAAAAGTTTAGTAGATGCGGGCGAGAGCCTGGATCGCGTTGGAGAGTTACTGGGTCACAGTTCACTCGACACCACGCGCATTTATACTGCGCCGACCGAAGCAGATTTGGCGCGAGCTGTGGCAAGATTGGAGGACTAAATTATCCAAATTATGCGCATAGTCCTCACCTCCGATACTCACGGTTGCCATGATGAACTCGATGTACCCAAGGGCGATGTATTCATCCATGCTGGCGATTTCACAAATATCGGTCGGCCTGATGAAGTCGAGGACTTCAACGAATGGCTAGCCGAGTTACCGCATCGGCACAAGTTGATCATCGCGGGCAACCACGATTTTCTGTTTGAACAAGAGCCGGACTACGCACGCAGTCTGTTAACCGATTGCACCTACCTTCAAGACACAGCTGTAACCCTCGAAGGTGTTCGGTTTTATGGCTCACCTTACACGCCTCGATTTCACGATTGGGCATTCAATCTGGACCCTGGACAGGCACTGCGAGATGTGTGGGCTAAGATTCCAAAAGACACCGACGTGTTAATTACGCACGGACCGCCTTTTGGCATTTGTGACAAAAATTCCGATGGTGAATTTGCGGGTTGCCGTGATCTCACTGACGCTATTGCCAAGTTGCGCCCGCGTCTGCATGTGTTTGGTCATATTCACGAAGGATACGGTGTGCAATCACACCATGCGTTAGGCACCACATTTGTGAACGCCTGCGCGCTAGGGTCTCATCTCAAGGTCATCCGTCATCCTCTCGTGATTGATCTTTAGACTTGCTCAAACGGTCGTCAACCGCGCCCGGATTAACACATTGTTTAATGCTGACCAGGACGATGCGGATTCGGGCAAGTGCGATGCATCACGCGCTTGCTCCAGCATTGCCCGCAGCCGATCATGCTCACCTTGATAGAAGCTCAGATCAGCATCATTCAGCGTGCCCTTTTCGGCACCGTGCATTTTGCGTTCCACTAGCTCGGGGATGTAGGGCAACTTGAAGGTCTCGTTTAGGGTGAGCAAGTTGGCCTCGACCTGCCCGGTGTGCATCAGGTGGATGCCGGTCAACAATACCCGAAAGACGTAAAGCAAAGGCTTTACTCTGGGCGGCGACTCTTTGGCAAACAATCGCCATTGCGTTTCTACAAAACCCACATAGTGGTGGGCATGAAAGCGCGTGATACAGCCAGGGGCCAGTGCTTTTAATTCTTCATGCACCGGCGTGGTGTGCACCACCAACGGAGAAAGTAACTGCTCCAGCACATAGCCGTTGCGCGTCAACATTAGCTTGATGAACTTTTTAAGGTCATGGGTAACCAAGTCAATCTCCATGCCATCATCTATCTCCTCAGATTCAATCGTCTCTCGTGGCTCATTCAGGCTAGCGATGTCTTTAACGGGTAATAAATGCACGCGCAGCGCATAGATTCCAGCCATTTGTAGCCGGATGAGGTGCATGGCATGTTTCCAGCGAATCTCGCCACGCGTGCGCAAATCGGCATCCAACTTCTTGAACTGCGATTGCACATAGCGTTGGTAGGTCTCGTAGAGTTGCCTGGACAAAAACCGGCTGCGATTGGCAAGCAATTCTTCCGCCAGCGGTGACGCATGTTCCACCAGCGGCGTATACAAACACTCGATGATATTTGGGTTGGCCTTAAGTGCGAGCATGATGAACTTTTGCAGTTCCCAATAGCACTCTTGTGTAACGTCATTCTCCAACTGCTCTGGCACACCGTCCAACGACCACTGCAATCGAGCTGGCGGCAGATAGATGCCGCGCTTGTCCGTGTCGGACTCAGCCTCCGCTAGGCCATAGGCACGCGAGCCGACGACGCAGCGATAGATGACGAACGCCCATAGATCAGTGTTCATTTTTCGGCGACCATTCTATGCGCAGCATCAACGCACCAGTGCTTTCAACTGGGCCAGCATGTTGCAAAACAATGCACCTTGTTCAATGGCATCGTCAAGCGCAGTGTGGGTATGCGGTAAGCCCGCATCAAACCAGCGTTTGGGCATATTCGGCTTGGTGCTTTCACGATAGGGCTTCTTCAACAAGGCCATCGCCAACGTCTTGATGTCCAGTGCCGAATGCGAAAACGGGCTTTCGCCCGCAAAGCGAATCAGATACCAATAGACGAACATGAAATCGAACGCGACTGGGTAAGCCACGAACACAGGTTTGCCGGGCAGCGCTTTTAGCCAGAAGAGATACGCCTTCATCGCAACTTCAGGCGGCTGCAAATCGTGACGGCATGCTGCCCATGCTTCGGGCTGTGTCTGCCACCATGCCATTGTGTCTGGGTGGCCGGTCGCGCCGGGCAATGTTTCGAGGTTGGCCGCGAACGTGCTGAGCAGCGTTTTGTCGGCGCGATAGGCTGCCGAGCCAAAGCTCAACATCGAGTGCGGCCCAGGAATTGGGCCATCCGTTTCGACGTCGGTGCTAACGTAGATTTCTTCCATCGTCATAGCGGGTTAGCGCCAGCCTGTGCCTGGCTGCCAAGTTTGGCTAAACGATTCGCGAGCTTGGGTTTTCACCAGAGCAGGCATCAACCAATCTCGAATGGCCTGCACGGCTTGGTTCCAAGTCGGTGCGTCGCCAAGTTTGCTCTTCCGGACAAAGGCCTGCCACTGTGTTGCTTTTATGGTGCTGGCGATAAACTCATCTGTAAAAGCCACGGGTATCTGCGACGGCAACGTCGTTCCTCTCCGTTCAAATGTGGCGCGGATGGATTTGGTCAGCAGCTCCCCATCAAAGGCAAATGTGCGCGAGAGATGCCACAAATCGTAGAAATCTTTCATGCGCGTGTTGGTCATGTTTAATGTCACCATGGCATCGAATTTTTCGGCCACAGTTGTGTAGACCGAGTATGCGCGCACATGCGGCGCTGGCAGATTCTGCAACAGCGTCCGATAGTCCACCCATTCTGGAGGCGGCGTAACAGCATCCCCAAAACCAATATCAATCTGAAGATCAATGCGCGCTGTGCCGAGCTTTGCCAGAAGTTTGACCCGTGCGCCAATGTAAGGTGCATCAATCCGAATGGGCTCGGTATGCACGCTGTCTGGTTCAAACAACAATCCATCATCGCAGGGTTCCACGCAGATCGCTCGGATGTCCTGCTCGACTTGCTGCAAACTCGGATTGCCCGACCCAAGCAAATCCAGATCGCGTGTTGGGCGATGAGGTGAATCAAACCAGAGCGTGAACAATGCTGCACCTTTGAGGATAAACCGCTCGCTCAGCGGCGACTGACCCAAGCGATATAGAAAGCGTTCCAGCACAAACCGCGTCAGAACGAGGTTGAAATCCTCTCGACGTGATTTGGATAGGTTGTATAGCCGCGCACGCACCGATGCGGCCTGATTTCGTTTGGGTTCGCTCTTCATGAGGTGAGCATCTCCAAGTAGGGCCGCATCACGTTCAACACCCTGCACACGGCAGCATATGTCTCGATGTCAGCAATCGTCGCTTTGCGGTTTTGCACGGCTTCGCGCAAGGCTTCGATGGCAACATCTACGCCAATCTTGTTGCGGTATTTGAAACAGTCGGCCACAGTCTTGGCCACGCAATAGACTTTGATTTCGACTCCTTCAACTGTGTGTTTCTCGATCCCCATCCCAAGTGCTTTGCCTGAAAACCGAACGATACGAATAGGGGCATCGCCGACACGCGGCCGCCAGGCTTTCACATCAATAGCCATCCACACTTCGAACGGGGCCTGTGTGGTGAGCTGGTGAAATCGTAGCGCCGAGAGTAAACAGATCACGCCATTAGGCACGATCAGGCTGGCCTCGACGAGCGTGCGATTCTCAGTCGGTAGCGCATCTGAATGCACATAGATGCCGCGTCCAACGCGTTGCAATTCACCGGCGGCAACTAGGCGACGTAGCACTTCGGGTGATGTGCCTTGTTTGACAACATCACGTGCGCGCAAAAATGGCTTGTGTTTGGCCTGTTTAAGTACAGCAGTCTGGTAGGTCAGTTTCACATTGGCATTATGTGTCTAATCATAGGTATTTGCCAATATTTACCTATGACTCAACTCGACCGAATTCTTACGACGTGGCAAACATATTAAACCTGCTCCATTTACCCCCATCCACGTGACAAATACTGCTTTCTGCTGACGCTATTTAACACGGTTGCACATGATTCCCAATTCACCGGTTTCACTTGGTCATATCGCATCTCAAACGGATGTCGCTCAGGGATTGCACCAATCGTCTTTTTGGCATCGGCGATATTCCCTAAAGCCATATCCACCCACACATCCTCAAGCGTATCTGGCAATTGACCGAACATACCGGTAATCGCCTCCAGTCGTTGCGAAAGCAAGTCGTGAACACGGTCCTCGACCGAGCCGCGATAACGCATGTTGTAAACGTGCACCACCTCACGCATTTGTCCAATGCGCTGGATTCGACCTTTGCGTTGCTCGAGACGTGTTGGGTTCCACGGCAAGTCCAGGTTAATCAACCGCCCCAACCGCTGCAAGTTCAGCCCCTCGGAGGCGGCATCGGTCCCGATCATCAATCGAATTTTGTCTTCACGCACCATCGTTTTGATGTCGTCGCGCAAGGTGCGGTTGAATATGCCTGCACGCAAGATACCGCTGCGAGTACTACCTGAGTAAATGGCGATTGGCTCCTCGGGTAACTCACGCGAGAGTTGCTGGGCCAACCACCACACCGAATCGTAATACTGACTAAAGATAATGCAGCCTTCAGTCAACCATCCTTCGTTAAGCAACAAGCGCCGAATAACCGCCAACTTTGGGTCGCTTTCCTGATTGGCTTCCAGGGCATCTACAAAACGGCGTAACGCATCTTTTTCATCAGCTTGTAGCAATAAACCAGTGCTTGTTATCGGTTGAGGGACCTCGTCTTGCTCATCATCGTCTTCATCCATTGGCCCACTCGTTGGCCCATTCGTCTCATTCAGCATGCGTCGGGCTGTCAATCGCCCCGCTTCAATAGTGCTACCCACACGGCGCAACAACAACGTACGCAAAAAGCCTGTCATGCCGGTGCGTTGACCTAGCAACTGGCAAAAGTTTTCGGCTTGGGTGTACGCATCCTCAAGAAACAAGGGCAGAGCAATGGCATCCTCGGTGCGCTCGCCGTGCAACTCCACCCGAACAGGCCGCAGATATGGCTCGTTCGTCTCAGGGTTATTTTCGGTCTCCAAAAATTGGCGCGTTCGCCGCACAATGTGACGAATAAATGGATTATGTTTGTGCATGTGATCTGGGAAGATGCGCTGGACGCGATTCCAATCTGGTCGCCTCAGTTTGACATTGAAATCTGAAGAACTGGCCTCGAATTTGTCATCGGTCATCCCTAGTTTGTTGCGCAAAACTTGGTAGTCCCTGGCTTCACTGGCGGGCGGCATGGGTGTGCGTATCCAATCCCACATATCTAAGGCCGATGTGGGCAGCGGCTCGGTCCCCATGAGCAATGGAATGGCAAGCTCCGGTTGCAACCATTTGCTGCCGAAGGTGCCCAGCACGGCCCCATCTTTTCGGTTTAAGGCCTCCAGCAAGTCCCATGCTTCGATTGGGTGTAACTGCACCGGCGTGGCCGTGGCCAGCAGCAGACTTTTGGTGCGCGAAGAAA
>JAYTNY010000371.1:0-30341 GCA_043748055.1 Roseobacter sp. | reverse complement strand
TTCTTCACGCTTTTGTAATCGGCGTTCAGGCTTTTGTCGAACCAGTCGGGGTTTAGCTGATTGATTTGGTCAAGGTTGCTGCGATCAAACGGGCTGATGACGACGGCGACGAGCGCGTAATACAGCACCGGCTGCGTCACCTCATGCGAAGGCAAATCTTGTTTTAGATCGGGCAAACGGCGTTCGGTCGCCAAGTAATCGGCATAGCGAAAATGGCTGGCCTCGTCGCTAGCCTCGAACATAGGCAGAGCCAGGTTGTTGAGGAGGCACAAGACAAAAAACAGGGCTGGAATGACGAATGACGACATCCTGTTCAATATCCAGTGCAATGGCGTTCTCATGCACAGGCAAATGTACCTCATTCATCTGATTGCCTTAGGTTTTCACCACAAAGACACAAAGACACAAAGAACGCAAAGAAACCCTTTGTGATCTTCGTGTCTTCGTGGTTCAAATCCGAAAATCTGAGGTAATCAGCTCATTCATTTAGGTTTGTATAAAACCTGTGGAAAAGCGACAAGAGCGCGATAACGCGCTCTTGTTTTTTTTGATTCGTGTTGCGGTTAAGTTACGGGCTGACTTGAACCACCGGTGTCGCAACAGGCTTCGCGGGCTTCACTACTTTCTTGGTGGCAGGTTTGGCAGCAGGTGTGGCGACGGCGTCCGCAGCTGCATCGGCCACGGTGGGCGCAAAGTTCTCGGCGAACTTCCAGCGGCCATCCTTCGGGTCATACACCACGCTCATGGTTTGCTCCACGATGTCTTTCTTCACATCGGCCTCTTTCACTTCGCCGGTCTTCACATCGTAAATATCGCTCACCCAGCTCTTCTGCTTGATCTTGACCACAGCGGTTTGACCTTTGACACTCACGACGCGCACTTCAACATCACCAGCCTTGATGAAGTCATAGGTCTCGCGCTTGGCTTCGTCGACTTTTACTGCGTTCAGCCCATTGCCATGAAAGTAGGTAGGCAACAGCGTCTCGCGCTCGGCCAGATACATGCCCATCGGCATCTCTTTGATCGACTTGTAGTACTCAGCCAATTGCGTCGCAATCACGTTGCTACCGGAGCCTTTTTTGCCGACGTTGGTGCTGGCATCTCCGTTCACCAAAGCATCAGCCGAAGCGGTGTCGTAGGCCTGGACAACGACGCCCTCTGATGATGTGCTGGCCGCAGCGAGGTTGGCATTTTGAGCAGGCTTGGGAGCAACCGCCATCACAGCAGGCCGGGCGGTGGGTCGGGCAACCACAACGTATTTGGCTGGAGACTGAGTGGGCACAACCCGCGATTGGGCAGCCGCCTGGCTCATCTGTTGCCCCGATAGTGACTGAGTGCCATTGCGCGAGGCTACCCAGAAATTCATCACGGTGATGAGCACTGCTGCGGTGCCTAATCCACCCAAAAAGACGCAGAACCACGCCAAGGGCGTGAGGCGCTGATGCCATGCGCGGCGCTGCGAGAGCTTAAACGTTGCTTGATAGCGCGGGATTCCACCTTGTTGTTTGATCATGTTGACTGCGTTCCTTTTGTTTGATGCCTTGTGATGCGACTTGTGATGTCTTCCGATGTTTCGTGATGCTTCGTGCGAAAGCCGTGTTGTAAATAAATGTTGCGCGTGGTTTGGGGCCTACCCGTTACCGATCTTAAGGAGATGGCGGATTGATGATCGTTCCGCCGCCGCCGCCACCTGTCAACGATCCGATGCCAGTGTTGCCCGATCCACCGGGGCCGCCCGAAGGCGGGGTGATGGAATCTGCTCCTGCCTTTGGGCAATTGGCTCCACCGCCTACAGCGCAATCCTCAGACCGTAGCACCGACTGAACCTCTAGCACCGGCACCCAAATCTTGCTGGGTTCGGGCTGATCCCAATACTCGATGCCCTTGAATCGGCCACCTGAGCGCACCACATCCCACCACTCGTAGGTGTTGGGGTAGCCGTGATCGCGCATATTGATGTTTGTCCAGGCAGTAGTGACGTTAACCCACTGGGTGTTCCAGCGGCCATCATTGTTTGTGCGCTTACCATTCCCATCCAATATAGGCGGGTTGTTAAATGTCCAGTACGGCCAGTGCTTCTGCACCATCAGTTGATATTCAAATTTGCAAGGTGTCGCCATTTGCACCGGGTAAGCGGGCAAATCGTAGTTGTTGGCGGGCGCTTTCGCCACAAGATCGTAGCCGCGTCCCTTATCTGGCAAACCATAGCTGGATGCTTCGTATTGATAAGTTGCACTGATATTGCGTTGAATAGCAGGATACGCCGATGCGGTGTTCCAGGTGCGGTCTTGGAAAGTCCAGGTTGGGCTGATGACCCTTTGACCAAACCAGTTGGTGTTTGCGTCCAGGCGCGTACCACGAACCCTGAGCGAAACTATTCCAGCAGCCCCATGAAACAGAATCACACCATTAGACTTTGCCATGAGGAGGTTCTTTGAGGGCGGCCCAGCATTCGCAAAATTGTTTATGGGCAGTGTGAGGGTAATGAGTGTGAATGTGATGGGTGCCGTCACCAATGCGCGCGGATATGGCTCGCGCAACACCTCGTTGATTGGGCATGCGCGGTCTGTCGCGGGTTCCATCTCCGGCCAAGCGGGGCAGTTCAACTTCACTTTGCCGCTGCCGGGCAGAGACTGCGACACACTGATGTTGTTGAGGCAGCTAAGCACCGATTGATAATCGCCGATGTAGGTGATCTTGGGCGCATTTCCGGGCGGCGTGCTGCCATAATTCACACCGGTGCAACTCCATGAGGGCCAGGCGCAACTTGGGCCACCTCCCTGTGCCGGGGGTGTTTGCTGAGGTGCGGGTTGTGTCGTGCGTCCACTCACTGGCGCTGACCCAACTGCAGCCAGCACAGCTAGCCCGAGAAGAAAGATGCGAAATCCGCGAAATTGATGCTTCATAAATGTATCTCAGTGTGTAGTAGTGATGGCTTCGATGAGTTACTAGATTGATTTGAGTGATCTGTCTTGATATGTTGTTAGTTATAGCCCCGTCTGCGTCATTAGTCGTAGACACTAGGGGTTTCCTGCGTGGATTTCCTAAAGAAAATTCTGTGAATTCGCTGCGAATCACGATATTGTTGCAAAACGTTGCTCAAATAAAACAGTTGCGACACGACAACCAGCTAAGACTAAAGATGTATCAGCTTTCTAGCAACGTAGCGCCATAGCCCAATGGATGCGAATGCGATGAGCAGCCAATCGAATGGGAGGCGAAAGCGAATGCGCGTGAAGAAAATTGAGGAGACCAGCGCATCGGCAAGATACAGCCCCAGAACGAGACTTTCGAAACGGCCCATATTTTTACCCGTTCGGATGCAATAAATTACTGCAAACACGACTAGCCCGTAATAACCAACGAACATGACTATATCGTTGACTGAGGACCCAGCAGATTGGGTGAACAGTCTGTTGCGAAAGTTGAAGTGATTGACCAGCTTTTTTAGATAGAGTTTGATGCTTGCTATCCAATCTTGCGACATAATCGCTAGAGCGGATTGCGAGAAATAGCGATCACGATCCACTTCGTTCATTGTTAGCCCGCGCTGGATGTATTCGACAATATCTATATTTACACCGGCATTCACACTTGCGTCTGGCAGGGCCAATGGTGAATAACCCACCAATAGGTTGAATCCACCGTTTGTGGAAGTCGGTACAAATGCGCCCATCTGGGAATAATTCCGAACTGTCCACAACGACATTGCTAAACACACTATCGAGCCTACAACGGCTACCTGGCGCAAGCTGCGGCAGGTGACCATGAGCCAAAGCAGAATAAAGGCAGCCGACACGGCGAACAGTGAAACCGAAAGCACCAATAGCCCAAGCGCTAGCCCAGAGACAACCAACCGCACTGGTTTCACCGTCTCGTCGGCCATTAATGGCAGCCCCCAGACACACAGCAGTAGCAAAAAGCCAGCCAGCGTTTGTGGGTAAAACGTGCCCGCTGTGTAGATGAGCACGGGATAACACGAAAACAGGCCACAGGCGATGCATGCGGCCCACGCGCTAGTTGTCATGCGTCGGACAATAGCCGCCAACAGCAGTAGGCTGCCAGCCAGCAAGACAAAGTTGAGCCAGCGCAACTCGGCTACATCCAGCCCAATCAACATGCCCGCCGCCAACAATAAGGGATAGCCGGGTGGCCTAAATGCGGTGGGTGTTGTGCCATCCAATGTAAAAGCGCGTTGCGAGACCAGGTTTTTTGCCAGGGTCAGATAATCGCTTTCGTCTGGAAGGAAGCGCAAAACGTTGCCAAGATAAGCGCAATAGGCAGCCCCGCCCAGCAATAGGATTAGGGCGGCGATGAGTGGCGCGCAATGGACAAGCTGGATGAGCCGGGAGTTCCGCATGGCCTGCTACTCGTCTTTAGGTAGCGACTGCTTGCGCACGCGATACAAAATCTCTTCCAGCATCCGGCGGTTCTCGCGGATGCGGTCGGCCATGATGCCGGTCATGATGAGCAGCAGGCCGATGAGAAGCGAAATGGCACCGATGACGAGAGAGGGTACATTGGCAAACACCCCACCCCGCCCCAGGGCGATGACGATGACTCGGATGATCAGTGCCAGCCCGATCAGCCCAAATGGCAGCGCCAAGCCTACAAACGTTTTCATGGGTTCGTAGGTGATGTAGGTGCGCATGAGCACGATGGCTTGCTGGCGGACAAAGTGAAAGCTGCCTTTGTGCAGGCGCGAAGGTCGCGTGGTCTCTCGTGCAGTGATGGGCACGCTGGTGACGGCGAGGCCCAACTTGCCGGATTGAATAAGCGTTTGCACGGTGTACGAAAAGAGAGGCGCAACGTAGAGCCGCAGCGCTGCTTCGCGTGAATAAGCTCGAAAGCCGGAGACGGCATCGGGCATTTTTAGGCCTGCCGCAATTTGCACCACGCGGCTGCCAAACTGCTGGAACTGGCGTTTGATAGGCGAGAAGTGTTGCAGCGTGGCAGTCTGTCGATCGCCGACAACGACATCGGCTTTGCCCTGCAAGATGGGCTGGATGAGGCGGGCGATATCCTCGCCGCGATACTGCCCATCGGCATCCATATTGACAATAATATCTGCGCCGTTGGCAAGACAGGTATCCAGCCCGGTTTGAAAAGCGCGGGCCAGACCCTTGTTTTTGGGGTGATGGGCGATGTGATCTGCGCCAGCCTTGAGAGCCACGGCGACGGTGTCGTCGGATGAGCCATCGTCCACAACGACGACTTTGACAGCATCGACTCCTGGAATTTGGCGGGGGATTTCACGAATAACTGGGCCGATGTGATCTTGCTCGTTCAGCGCGCACAGTTGTACAAACAGGGTAGTCATGGGGCGATATGATTATAGAGGGCATCACCATTTATGATGACCCTGCTTTTTGCAAAAGGTGCATTTTCAAGTCTGGCTCGCAAGCGTGAGTAAAATGTTGCTTGTTGCTCAACCCTCGCCAAACTTCATCGCTCAATTTCATCCACTCGCTCTTATGCTCACGCAGTTTTCAACTGCGCCCATACACTCCCAAACGTCGCTTTCGCCGACGATCACCCAAGCCTGGGCAACACCCGTACAAAGTCCGTTCTAAATTCTTATTACGAGGAGAGACAGCTTGAACAGGAAATATCATCGAATCGCGGCCCTCTTGGTCGCCAGTAGCGTGATCTTAAGCGCTTGTGCCACGGCACCCGGCACGTTGCCCGATGGGCCACAAACTGCGGCGCAATCGGCCAAACCAGCCACCGTTGCTAATAGCCTAGCTACCAGTGGCGTTGCCGCATCGCCAGAGGTAACTCGCTCGGTCTACCTGCCACTCACGTTAGTGCGTTTCCCTTTGCAAAACATTTTTGGGGTGGGAGTTTCTACCTTTAACGCAAGTGGAAGCTTTGAGAAGCTACCGCCATTGCGCGGCGCATGGACGCGCCACAGCGGGCTGGCCTGGTCTGCTGTAGAGCCGACCGAAGGTGCGCGCAACTGGGCTGCAATAGCCGGTTTTGAGCAAGAGTTGATTAACGCCAGCAACGAAGGCATCACGCCGCTCATTATTGTGAACAGCACGCCCATCTGGGCCCAAAAGGTAGCTGGTTCGTTCTGTGGCCCAGTGGCTCCAGCCAAATACGGTGCTTTTGCCAGCTTTATGCGCGATCTGGTCACCCGATATAGCGTCGCTCCTTACAATGTGAAATATTGGGAGATTGGTAATGAGCCAGATGTAAATACAGGAGACGTTGCTGGAAACAGTGGTTTTGGCTGCTGGGGAGATGATACTGATGCCTATTATGGGGGTGGTGGTTACGCCAATGCTCTCAAAGCCATCTATCCTTCAATCAAGGCAGCCGACCCCACTACACAACTCCTCATCGGCGGCTTGTTGATGGACAGCCCGAACGACAATTGTCCAACCAACAAGTGCCCGGCACGCTTCTTTGAGGGCATCTTGAGAGGCGGCGGCGGGGCTGCGTTCGATGGCGTCAACTTTCATGGTTATGATGACTATGACGCTGAAAATGGAACAGTGGGCAAGTACAAAAGTGACAACTGGAAAGGCTCGTGGAGCACAAGTGGCCCGTCGTTTGTGCTAAAGCTACAGTTTTTGCGCCAAAAACTGAGCGCCTATGGGGTTACGGGGAAGTACTTTATCAATTCAGAAACCGCGTTGGTCTGCCGATACAGAGGAGCGTTGGCTTCTCGTTGCCAGGCAGCGGATTTTGAAACCACCAAAGCCTACTATGTTCCTCTGTCGTACGCGTATGCCATTAGAGAAGGACTGCGCGCCAATATTTGGTACGATCTGAAGAGTGGCTGGAACGACAGCGATTTGTTTGATGCTACAGGTAATGTCGTGCCTGCTTATAACGCCATCAAACTAGCCCGCACCAAACTGCAAGATGCTGTGTTTGTGCGTGAGTTCACACCCGTTACAGGCGTGCGCGCATTTGAGTTTACACGCGGCAATGTGAAGCTGTGGATTATGTCGTCGGTGGATGGAGCAAGCCACAATGTTGCATTGACACCAACACCCAACAGCATTCAGGATTCGTTGGGCAATGTCATCACGCCTGCCAGTTCCGTCGCGGTGACACTTAATCCGCTTTACGTCGAGTGGAATCCGTAACCTCAATTAGCTAAAGACACCTCAACAAAAAGCCACTTCACTCCTGAGAGCAGAGGTGGTTTTTTGTTGGGTTCATCGCCTCAGAACGCTTGCACGTAGCGGAGAACGGGGTAATTATTTTTCAGAAAATTTTTGTCATGAGGAGAGATAGCTTGAATAAAAAACTTTATCGAACTGCGACTATTCTTGTCGCCAGCAGCGTGATATTGAGCGCTTGTGCCACCGCACCCAGCACGATGCCAGACCCAGCACAGACTGCGGCGCAGCCTGTCACCACGAATAACAATATAAAAAACACGGCCAGTGGCATTGCCGCATCACCGGAGGTGACGCGCTCGGTTTACCTGCCATTAACGCTAGTGCGCTTTCCGTTGCAGAACATTTTTGGTGTTGAAGCCGATGCCCTTAACGCCCAAGGCCGGTTTGATTTGATCAGGGATTTACGCGGAGCCTGGACCCGTCGAAACTCGATAGAGTGGTCTAGCGTAGAGCCAACAGAGGGGACACGAAACTGGTCGGTTTTGGCAAGTTTTGAGCAGGAATTAATTAACGCCAGCAACGAAGGCATCACACCGCTCATCATTGTGAACAGCACGCCCACTTGGGCGCAAAAAATTGCAGGGTCGTTCTGCGGGCCAATTGCCCCTGCAAAATATGGTGCATTTGCCAGCTTTATGAAAGAGCTGGTGACGCGCTACAGCGTGCCGCCTTATAACGTGAAGTACTGGGAGATTGGCAACGAGGTTGACGTAGACCCTGCAACCTTTCCTTCTGGGGTCAGCGTCTTTGGATGCCAGGGCGATGCAACCGATGCCTACTATGGCGGAGGTGCCTATGGCAATACCCTCAAGGCGATCTATCCCGCTATCAAAGCTGCCGACCCAACTGCGCAGGTCTTAATGGGTGGCTTGTTAATGGACAACCCTGGCACCAAATGTGGCTCAGACAACTGTCCGGCTCGTTTTTTTGAAGGCATTTTGAGAGCAGGCGGCGGAGCTGCGTTTGATGGTGTCAACTTTCACGGCTATGAACGATATCTAGGAACGCTTGGTCAATACAAAAGCGATTTCAACCTCGATAGCTGGGGGGGAACCTGGAACACAACCGGCCCATCTTTTGTCATCAAGCTGAACTTTTTACGCCAAAAGCTAAACGCCTATGGCATCACAGGCAAATACTTCCTCAATTCGGAAACATCGTTAATCTGCACGCTTAAAAATGGTTCTTGCCAAACAGCAGATTTTGAAAACACGAAAGCGTATTACGTTCCTCAATCTTATGCATTTGCTATTCGAGAGGGGCTACGCGCCAACATTTGGTATGACTTGAAGAGAGGCTGGAACTTCAGCAGTCTGACTGATGGTGCTGGCAACCCCCTGCCCGCCTACAACGCCCTCAAAGTAGCCCGAGTAAAGCTACAGGATGCCGTGTTCGTGCGCGAGTTTGCGCCAGTGACAGGCGTTAAGGCGTTTGAATTCACACGGGACAATGTGAAGCTGTGGGTGGTCTGGTCATTTGATGGGGCATCTCACAATGTTTCGCTAACCCCCACACCCAACAGCATTCAGGATGCTTTGGGTAGTGTTACTACCCCGGCCAGCTCAGTTGCGGTCACGCTAAAGCCGCTTTACATCGAGTGGACTCAGTAAGGTAAATCAACAAAGTCCGATCTCATAAAAAAGCCGCCTTAACTTGCGAGAGTTGAGTCGGCTTTTTTGTTAAGGTAGCTCTGCTTTCTCTGCAATCAGAAAATAGCCTAAAGGGAACCAATGCCCCGTCTTTATGCTCAAACGATTTCCTAATGCTGTTTTGTGAAATGCACGCACAACACGGCTGATTAACTTAGAGAAGAACATGCCCACAATTGGAACGGGTTCTAGGTGCTTAGCGACGAGATCGGTCAAGATTTCCAGGCTACCGCCCATGGGCTTTAACAAAATGATGTTGAGACCGGCAAGCTCAGCGAAGCGTTTTAGCGCATATTCGGTATAGCGATAGTAATCGTATGGGCGCTCGTGTATGCCATAGTAAAAAGGCACATTCATTAACAGCTTGCCATTTAGCCTGAGCATGCGCGCAATCTCCATCCAAAGATGAGCAGGGTCTGCCACATGCTCCAACACATCGGACAGAATGACTGTGTCAAATTCAGCATTACCAAAAGGGAGTCTTTTGTTCAGGTCACATTCAAAATCCAGATAACTGACCCCATGCACAGAATGTTGCCAATCTACGCACACAATCTTCTCTACAAAGTCTTTATAGCTTGCATAGAGCGGGACATTACCGCAACCCAGATCAATAAGACTGCCACGAGCATGCTTTGAAATATTTTCTTGATAAAACGACGCGATGATATCGACGATGAGCCATGAACCCGCATGCACATAGGCTGTGTCGGTGGATGCAGTGAGCTTTCCATTATCGATATTGAACTTTGTAGGTTTCCAAGCTTCTGCGTTTTTCAAAGTTTTTCACAAGACCAACGGGCAAGCCACATCACATCGCTTGTCCGTTGGTCTTTCAATCGCAGCAAGATACATATGCGTTGAATCAAGGGCTATTTACTGAATGGTGAGGGTGCCCAAATCAATCGTTTTATCTGGCTCAATCACCACTTTCACTGCGCCTTGCCCAGGCCGCTCCACCACAAAGCTGGTGTTGGGGTTCCACACAATTAAGGTGTAGGTGCCGGGCGCAATATCCGTAAAGGCAAACTGCCCATCCGTTTGATACACCACAGCTTTGGGGTCGCTATCTGTTGAAAACGCAACCATAGGCGGTGCATCGGCTTTGCTGCCAGGCAAAAAGGCACCCAAATACAGATCGCCACCTACATACCCTAACTCTTGCCCGTTCGCCATCGAAACCAAACGCCCTGTGGCCCCGCCCTTGCCCACACTGGGCTTGGCATACGAAAGGCTGGCCGGTTTTGCCAATGGGCTGCTCAGCGGGCTGGCTAGTGGCAGAGTTGAGTCTGTGGAGTTGCAGGCCGAGAGAGCCAAAGCAGCAACCGCCGTTGCAATAACCCGTCCGCTTAGCTGCTTCAAAATTTTTTTAATCATGTCATTCATCATGTCACTGATCTCGCTTTCACCCAAAGTCTTATTCAATAGGCCTCTTGCAAAAGCAGGGGCGTAGCATGCTGCGCCCCTACGAGCGTTACGCGTGTAGGGGCTGATCTGAGGCCAGCTACTTTTGCTATTCAGCATAATGCCCATCGTGGATGACATCCACGATGGGCATTATGAACGCTAAACCAGAAACCGAAAGAGGTTCTTGATTTGGTGCTTGTGCTTATTGGTTCAAGCCGTTGGCGGTGATGAAGCTATCGCCGAAAGCGGCGGTGCTGCGGGCACTGAAGTTGCTGATGCCGTAGATGGGCACCGTGCAAGCAACCTTAACTGCGCTGTTGAACGAGGTAGCCGGAGCGACGATCAAGTTCGCCACGTTGGGAGCAAAGCGCGACATCGCACCGTTGCCTGCGAGCGCCACGTTCGACTCGGTTGCGCCAGCCACACCCGCGTAGGTGATGGTGCAGGTGCCTGCGGTTGCCGAGGCGTTTGCCACCTGGATGCCACCGGAGAAGAAGCCGCCAGCCTTGCTGGGCACCTGGGCGAAGAACACGGTGTTTGTGGCCGTGCCATCTACCATGGCGTTATAGGTGGAGCCAAAGCCAACTTGCTCGGCAGGAATGGCTGGGCCTGTAGCACCGCTGAAGTATTGGCCGCGGTTGTCTTCGTTGGCAATGGCCACAAAGGAGGAGCCAGCTGGCCCTTCGATCACGGCGCTGCCTGTGCGGCTACCGACTGCCAACGCATCCACACCCGCCAACTCAGGCAAGTTGGCTATGAAGGGCGAGAACGTTGCGCCGGGGTTGATAGCAGGCGAGTTCACCACGAAGGTCTGACCCGCAAAGGTAAAGGTGATCTTTACTGCGGCGGCGGCGGCACCAATGTTCTGGATGCTGAGACCGCTGTTGTAACCGTAATAGTTGCGGACTTGGCGCGGGGCAAACAACTTGGGGCCACCCACAGCGAATGTGTTGTAGGCATGGAACTGAGCAGTAGCTGCGCTGGTGCCGCTGTTGTAGAACGCAACTGCGCCCACCAATTTGCCGCCGGTGCTGGTAACGGTTGCGCCGCCCAAGAAGCCGGCTGGCAAGTTCGCGTTGCTGGCCTGATAGGAGACGTGTGTGGCTTGGCCCTTGATGGTGAAGGTTTCGGTGGCGGCGGGGAAAGCATTACCGTTGCGGTCTTTGTAGGTAACTGTCACTGCAATCGGTGCGCTGTCCGTGTTCTGCAATGCCATATACGAATCATACGTGCCAGCCAGTTTCTTCATCAACTGCGGAGCGTAGACCGTGGCACTGGCTTGGCTGCTGTCCAAACCGGCGCTGGAACCTGCGCGGTAGGGGGTGCCTGCGGTGCCGACACCGGCGCTAACCACCTGAGTGTTCACGTTGCACGAAAGGGCGCGATCCGAGCTAACCACAGCAGAGCCGAGGAAGCCACTGGCCAGGCCAGGAGGGCTGCTGGGGGTGAAGTAGTTGCGCGAGCCGCCAGCGGGAACCTGAACCGGGTCGGTGTAGCTGAGGGCGACGACGTCCGAGTCTATTGAATAAAACGTGAGAACCAGCGTTGCGGGCAACGCTGTGTCCAAGTTTGTGCAGGCAATACCCGAACCATACGAACCAGCGGGGCCTTGTGCCTGGGCTGGTGTTGCCACGGCAAAGGCTGCTGAGATGATCATTGTAGCCATTGCCGGGCGGATTGCATTTGTAAATTTCATAATTAACCTCCGAGTTTGGATTGTCGAGCGTTACTATCTGCAAAAACACCCCATTTCTCAATACTCCATTGGGGTTAACGCCTGCTTTTTTCGCCTAATCCTCGTCTTATGTAAATAAACTGCACCTAAAGCCACCATAACAACACAAACTTCGGCCAGGGCGATGATGAGGCGGAACATAAAACCAAGCGATACCGCCACAACGCTGTCCATGATCTTTGACATAAGCACAGAGTAAGACAGCTCTCGCAGACCGATGCCGTTGGGGATGACGATGACGACGAGGCAGATGATGAATGAGAGGATGGTAGCCACACTGGTTACCGAGGCAGCTTTTATGTCTATTGGCAGGATTGCAGCGACGATCAGGTTGAAGCACAGGCACAGACATAACCAACTGAAGCCATACACAGCCTCCGCCATCCATAACTTAGTGATGAACGATCTAGGAATCAACTCACTTGAAGCTGTAATCAGCTCAGGGTTTTGGTTCCGGCGCACAATCTTCATAACAAGAAGCGGAAGCGACAGGCAGGCAAGTGTGGTGAGGGCAAGGAGTAGCAGAAGGAGCGGCGGTGAAAGACCCGCCCACGGAGCGGCGGATGGAAACACGCTTACCATAATAAGCAGGGCTTCCAGCCCCGTTAACAACAACAGGGCTGGCTCCAGAAGCACGGCCAGGCTGGCGTGCTTGGCCGGGGCACCCAGTTGATGCAGCAACACCAACTTAGAGGCGCTGTTCCACACCCCACCCGGCAAATACTTAGCCAGCAGGCTGCGCAGGTGGATGTGGGTCAGTGTCTTGGCCGGAATAGCCGGAAGCAACGCGCGTGCCAGCAGCGTCCAGCCCAACGCCCCAACCCCCACGGTTGCTGCGGTCGCCAACCAAGCCAAAACGATGTAGCGCCAATCTATGTTCAGCGCAGCCCAATCTACCCGCCCCACCCCAGCCACCAGCACGTAGCCCACCGCCAAAATGCTGACCAGCCCAAAACCCAGCCGAATGGTGCGCTTGATTGCGGGCCGAGCCACAAGCTGGCGCATGGCTTGCGCAAAAGGCTGCAACCGGGCTAGGCCTTGCCACATAGATATAGGAAGCTGTATGAAAAATTAAACGGAATCAGCTGCGAGGCGGCCCAGTAGATTAGCTTGCGCGGGTTGGCTTTGTACCAGGCCCAGTCGGCTTTGTTTTTGGGGAAGATGAGGTTGTATTTATAGGCACGTTGTAGCTTTAGCCCGTTCTCTTGTAACAGATCGAGCCAATCGTTAAAAGCAGCAAAACGCTCTAGCAGTTGCTTGTGCGAGCTGGCGCGGCCCTTGCGCCACACCCACCACACCAGATCGGCGGCGTAGTAGGCGTTGGGCAACAAAATGGCCGCCTGGCCGCCGGGCTTTAGCACGCGGGCCATCTCGCGCACGCCTTGTTCGGGGGTGAGAAAGTGTTCGAGCGAGCCTAGATTCGCCAGCAAATCTACGGATGCGCTGGGCACGGGCAAGTTGTGCCCATCGGCCAGAACCAACGGCACACCCGGCACATTTTGGCGCGAGCGCACCAACGCCTCATCCGAGAAATCCAGCCCGATGGTGCGCAGCCCGGCATTTAGCCCGTGTTGCAACAAGCTGCCGCTGCCGCACGCCACATCCAGCAATACTTTGCCGGGGGCTAAGTCTAACTTATTCAGCGCCCACAAATATGATGAACCTGAATCGCGCAGCAGATCGTTGCGGAAACAGTCGTCGTAGGCGGCACGCAATTGGTCGGAAGTTGGGTTTTGGGGCATGAGAAACTGAGGTGGACCCCTAATGATCTTTCAGAAATTATTCCGGTAAATGCGTTACGTAGCCCTCACCTCCCAACCCCTCTCCCAAGGGGAGAGGGGCTCTGCGGCTTTTACCGATTTTATTTTTGAACTTTCATAAGGGTTGGGGATTCAAAGGCAAAAGAGATTCATAGATGCTCAGCGTCTTATGCGCAGAGGCTTCGCTGTTAAACATTTTAGCCCGTTGCAGGTTGAGGGCCGACCAGTGGGCGGCGGCGCTGGGGTGCAGCAATACGCTTAGCATTAACTCGGCTAACTCTTGCGGGTCGGTGGGGTTGCGGGCGATGAGGCCGTTCTGGCCCACCACTTCGGGCGTGGAGCCAGCGGCAGCCACAATGGTCGGCACGCCGCAAGACATGGCTTCTAGCGGCGCCAGGCCAAAGCCTTCGTAGAGCGATGGAAACACAAACAGGCTGGCCCCGGCGTAGAGCGCGGGCAGGTCGGCCTCGGGCACCGCGCCGGTGAATAGCACTGCATCGGCAATGCCTAACTCGGCGGCCAACGTTGGCAAGTCTTCGTCGCGCAGTTTTACGTAGCGCGGGCCAGCCAGCACCAAATGCCCGCTGTAGCCGCGCTGGCGGGCCAGGGCAAAAGCCTTTAGCAAGGTGGTCAGGTTTTTTTTGGGTGAGATGGCCCCAACATGCAGCACATAGTTTTCGGGCAACTTCAGCTGCTGGCGGGCCATCTCAATTTCGCCAGCCGAGTGAGGCCGATACGTGGGCTGGCAACTGGGGTACACCAAACTGATCTTGTTGGCAGCGATGCCGTAATGCTGCACCAGATCGTCGGCGGTGCGCTGCGAGATGGCGATGAGGTGGTTGGCGCGGCGAAGTGCTCTGGGCTGAATGTGTTGCCAATACAGCCTGTCGGACGCGGGAAACATCTGTGAGTAAACGACAGTGCTGAGATCGTAGACCGTGACCACTGTTTGGGTTGGCACAGCGACGGTGAGATTTTTGGCAAAGTGAACGAGGGCGACAGCATCGCGGCGCACCTGCGCAGGCAACAGCGCTTGCAGAGCCAACCTCGCCAAAAAGCGCTGGCGCATGGGCAGAATGTGCTGGCGCATGTTGCCGTGCGGGGCGATGAGGTCTGGTTCGGGGCTGGTCAGCCAGATATCGTATTGATGTGTTGGATGTGTCGAATCTACGTTTAAGAGCGACTGCAACATCACCAGTGTGGCGGTGCGCCCCCCGCCGGGTTGGCCAATGCCTAGGGCTTCAATGGCAATTCGCATCTTTTGTTCTGATTTGTTTCGAATTGAGCTTCTTTTTTCACCACAAAGGACACAAAGGTTGCGCAAAGATCACAAAGAGGAAATCGAAAAATCGTTCTACCCTTGTGATCTTTGTGCCTTCTTCGTGATCTTTGTGGTGAAAAAATCCGAGGCAATCTGTTTTGTTGCGTTAATCTTTTTTGGTAAGCAGCCAATTGTAGTTAGGCAGAAATGGCAGCAACGCGTTGAGCAACCCAGCGGGCAAGGCCGATAAGAACTTGAGCGCACCCATGTCTTGGGCCAGATGATAGCGTTCGGGGTTGCGAATCATCTCGATGCTTAAATCTTGAATATGGAAGCGCCGCCACAACTGGCGCAGTTGCGGCAGAAACAGCGGCGTCTCCTCGTAGGCGGTGCCACGCCCCAGCAGGCGCACATAGGCGCTGGCGATGGGCCGGGGGAACCAAGACAGCAAAGGCAAATGATAATGATCCTCGATGGGCGTGAGCCGGTTGGGGCCACTGAAGAACAACAGGCCGCTGGGTTTGAGGATGCGATAAATCTCATCGGCCAACGCCTGCTGGTTAACGGCATGTTCGTAGACCTGCGCGCAAATTGCCACATCAAAACTGTTGGCGGCAAATGGCAAGCTAATGCCATCCGTGTGGGCGATATTTAGATCGGCTTGATTGGCTTGTTGCTTGGCAATGCGCAGGCTGGCGTGATCGGGGTCTACGCCCGCCACGAACCCAAAGCGCCCGGCCAACGCATTGATGATGACGCCGCTGGAGCAGCCTACATCCAGCAAGCGCAACTGGCGGGTCTGGTGGCCCAGCGCCTCCGCCAGCACCGTTTGAATTTTGGCGGCCTTTCGCAAACGGGTGGCCGCATCAAACAACTTGCCGGATTGAGCGCCGGTGGTGTGGGTGGCTGCGGCTGCGCTGGTATTTTTGCTGATCTTGCTCATACAAACCTACACAAACGCACCACCGCACTAAGAATGAGTTGCTTAATTTGCTACCAGCCTAATTTGCACATTGCGACCAACGGCCTTTGCATACAACTTCAACGTCGTCAGCGTCACGTTATCCGCATGATTCTCGATCCGCGAAATGACAGATTTCTTTGTGCCTAATTGGATTGCAATTTGTTCTTGCGTTAAGCCGGCGGACTCGCGCGCTTGCCGTAGCAATACGCCGATTTTGAAATCGGCATAGCCCGAATCAAAGCCTTCGGCGAATACTAAGTCTTTGGCCTTGCGTTTCGCCACATACTTTGTTAGGTCACTTGTCTTAGTTGTGCTGGTCATCGTTCTTAGCATCTTCATCATCCTTTCGATAATGTTAGCAAATATGCGAACTTAATGCAAGCAATTTTTTATACAGCAGTCATCGCATCAACGCCTCGAACTGCTGCGCCGCCATCTGCCAACTCAATTCGCTCTCTGCAAAGCGCCGTGCTGCGTGGCCCAGCCTTTCGCTAAGTTCGGCATCTTGCAACAGGCGAACCACGGCATCGGCCAATGCGCTTGCATCGCCGGGTGGCATCAGCAGGCCGGTCTGTTCATCGCGTATCACAGCAGGCACGCCCGCCAGGTCGCTGGCGACGATGGCTAAGCCACTTGCCATGCCTTCTAACAAACTGTTGGGCAGGCCGTCTTCGTTGCCGGCCTCGTCTCGAACCGAGGGCAGCACAAATACGCTGGCTTGGCGCAACAGATCGGGCAAGTCGCTCCACGGGCGTTGGCCCAAAAATTTGATTTTGGTTTGCAGCGGCGCAGGCAGCGCGGCGCGCAGGCCCTCTAGCTGGGCGCGGCTGTCGCCCTCGCCCGCAATCCAAATTTCGGCGGCGGGGCAGCGCGCAAAAATTGCAGGTGCAGCGGCGATGAGTTGATCGAAGCCCTTCTTGGCGACGAGGCGACCCGTCGCCAGCACCACCGGCGCTGTGTTAGCACGGCTGGGCGCAGGCGAAAAACGTTGCGTGTCCACCCCATACGGGATGAGGCGCGTGCGGTTGAGCGGCGCACCCAGGTGAATGGCTGAATCGAACAAATTCTGGCTGCATGCTGAGATGGCTTTGGCCTGCCCAAACGCCCAGCGGGCCAGCCGCCCATACACGGGCGATTTGCGCGCCAGATACATATCCGACCCATGCAGGCTGATGACCAACGGCAAGCGTTGCTGCCGCGCCAGCAGCGCGCCCAGCACCCCGCCGGGAATGGCCCAATGCGCATGAATGACCTGCGGTTGCCAGCTTTTGCACACGGCGCGGGCGCGGGCCAGCATGGCCGCTGCATACAACGGCAGCGCGGCATAGGCGGCGCGCTTAATGCGCACATCGTTTTGCAAGGATTGGGCATGGCCGATGACGCGCAGCTTGGGATGCGGGGCGTAGCGCACCCAGTCTATAGAGACAGCACCTTCGCAATCCTGTTGGTGTTGAGGTGCGCCTGTGCGGTCGGGGGCCAACACGCGCACCGCGTGGCCCAGTTGGGCCAGGCCACAGGCAATGCTGCGAATAAACGGCGCGGTGCCATCTTGCAACGACAACGGGTAGGACGTGGTGAGGGATAAGATGCGCACCTTAGAGCACCTCGAAGATGTAAACGCGGTCTTCGTGGTAGACCACGCGCAGGTTGGGATTGGCGAGCAGTTGCTGCGGGTTTAGGTTGGGGCCGCCGTAGTTGACGCGGCCCTGCCGCTGCCCGATGAAGACGTGGGTGATGCCTGCGGCCTTGAGCGAATCGACCCAGCCGGGCTGGGCCTGGTTGGATGCAGTGGCGAGCGCGGTGAAACGGGCGACTTCATCTTTGAGTTCGGGGCGGGCGGGTTGCTCGAAGACGTAAGAGGCGGGCGGCAGCGTGGTGCGTACGCCTGCCAGCAAAGGCAGCCACCAGCCGCCATCGGTGCCGACAGAGACCGTGCCGCTGTAGGCGGCGAACATATTGACGAGCAGGTAGGCCGAGCGAGGCAGGTTGGCACGCATCCAGGCGGCGGCGCGCAGATCGGGGTGGGTGACGAGGATGCCGGCATTGGGTTGCACATCGTCTAGGCGCTTGGGAACACCTTGCCAGCCACATGCCATGATGAACACCAAAGATGCCACTGTGATAACGCGGGACGAATAAAAATGATGTGAGGTGATGCGGTGAATGTTTTCACCTGCGGCGATGCCGATGACAAGCGCGGCTGGAATATAGATGGCGATGAGCGAGGCGAAGTTGCTGACGATGCCGGTGCCGGGCAGACCCAGCCAGTGCGGGTTGGTGATGAGGGCGATGAGCGCGCACCACACACCAATGCACCACACGGCGCGTTGCTTTTGCAGCAGCCCAATCCCCAAACAGACCAGCAACAAGGCCCACAGCGTTACGTCTTGGTAAAGGGTAAAGCTGCCGATCTCGTTTACGGCGGCTGCCGACTCGGTCATGTTTTTGGGGGCGGTGCGGATGAAGCTGCCGAAGATGTTGGCGAGCGAACTGCCGGTGATATTGACGAGCCAGGGCAGGAACAAAATGAATGCTACGGCGGCGCAGGCCAGGGCGCTGAGCGCAAGGCTTTTGAGAGCGAACGGCGAATGGCCTGAGCGTTTCTCGCGTGCATACGCCATCAACACCCACCCCACGCACACGGCGGCAAACACCAACCCAAACAGCAGCACGCGGTAATGCGAGACGGCCAAGCCCGCTAGCGAGAGCGCCAACAACAACGCCGCGCCCAACGTGCCGGTGCGGGTTTCGGCCATCCACCACAGCAAGTAGAGGGCTGCGCACAAAATGACTTGGCCCACCAATTGGGTGTAGCGGCCCCAATTGACATAGTGCATGGGCATGGGCGAAAGCAGGCCCGCCACAACCAGCGCCATAACCCCTGCCCACGCGTTCTTGTTGCCGCTAAATTTGATGGCGAGTGCGTAGAGCGCAAATACGGCCATGACGTTTGCCACTTGGCCCGCCCACAACGTGGCTTGCAGCGCGGGCATGCCTGTAACCCAATGCAACGCGGCTGCCAAGCTGTGAAAGCCAAAGTGATAGGTGAACGAACTGAGATCGGCATAGGGCTGCCACGAATCGAACAGGCCGTTGTGATCGATGAGGAGTTGGGTGATGACGGTGTGGTGAACCGAATCGCCCCACATGGGCGCAGCCAACGAGCCGATGGCTTGGAAGCGGGTGACGATGATGATGCCCAGGATGGCGAGGGCGCAGAGTTGGGGGAGAAGATCGTGCGTAGGCCCTACGAGGCTTCTTAAGTTGGCGAGGAGGGTGCCTGATTCACGCGCATGCAAAACGCCAGAAATCGCCCAACTCACTAGGCGTGCAACCAAAATAACAATGAGTCCAGAAAATAAATACTCGATCTTCAGGCCTGTGAAATGCTGCCAAAGCAACACGACAGGAATGACCGCGAGACCTATGCCGCAAGACAAGCTCAGGCGCTCCAGCCAACTAATCTGGTGCCAGCCGCGCCAAAGCGAAAGAAGAATGAGGCCGGGGACGATCACGACCACGAGCGTAGCAAACAGCACCTTCGCCCACTCCCCCATTTGGCGCAGCAGGCCCACGAACATGCCCTCGCGGTCATACACCAAACGAAAAGCAAGCTGGGCTTCTTGGGCCTGACCGTTTTGGTAGAGCGCGCCATCCATGTAAGCATCGCCTGCCGCCGAGCCGATGTGCAAAGACGTTGTGCCTTGCACTTCGATCTGCACGAAGTAATCGGTGTTGCGCGAATCGCCTTGAGGTGGGACGTTGAAGCGATAGTAGGCGGGGGCTTGCACCACTGCGGCGCTGAGTTGGGCGGTTGCCAATACATCGCGCGCCTCGCGGCGGGTTTTTAGGGTCAGGGTGATGGGGCTGGCGTTGGGTTCGTTGGGGGCCGCTGGGTTTGGGGCCAGAAAGACCTCGATGCTGCTGAGGCCGACATGGTGCGCAGTGAAGGTTTGGCCCAGCGTGTGCGCGGCATCCAGCACAAGTTCGGTTTTTGTGGGGCTGGCTACGCCGGTAACTTGTGGGGCGCAGCCGGTGAGGAACACAAGCACCAAGAGCGCAAACAAACCCGGTTTTTTGTAAAAACCGGGTTTGTTTGCGCGGCGTTGGCCGCGCGTCGCTTTGAGGTTCATGATTACTGTTGGCAAGTGTCCCACACGTTATGTGTCAGGCAATTCATGGGCAAGGAAGCGATGGCCGACGCACGCGTGCAGACCTGACAGATGGCGCAGGTAGAACGCAGTTGGGTTCGTATGTGCCTGCGCCACCTGTCAGGTCTCAGCCACGCCGTGAAAGCAACTCGCCTGAACATGAAAGTGGTTTTGCCCGCACCCACCTAAAATCTTTGGAGATGAAGATTTTTCAAATACATGTCTGGCGTACTTGGGTGAGCTTGCTGCTGATGAGCAGCCTAAGCGCAGTTGCGCCGCAACCCACAGCAAGGGCGATGGATGGCGACGGACGCACCCCGCCACGTGCGCCGCTGACTGCGCCGCGCCGCCCATCTGCCGAACCACCCGAATGCGCTACCAAAGCCGTGTTTTACCCGCGCGAACCCGGCTGGGTGTTTGTGGTGAACTTTGAGAAGTTTGAGAACGGCCAGCCGATTGGCTGCATGAAGCTGTATCGCAACATCGCTGCGCCCAACATCGGCCCGACGGATTACAAGACCGGGCCGTGCAAGGTCATCAGCAATGGCAGCGATGTGGTCTTTCACGATGGGCAAGCCACACTGAGCGGCGGCTACATTTATTGCGATGTCAATATCCGTGAGTCACTGGCCGCGCTCGACCCACCCGCCCTAATCCCGCAGGAAGAGAACTACCGCTACTACACCATCATCGCCGTCGGGGCCATCTCGGACACAAGCGTATATACGACGTATAGCAACCCGGTGGGCTATTACCGACCTAGCAATGCTGCGTATCCCGATCATGGCTTGTTCTTGCCGTGGTCGCCCAATGGGCTAAACATGACCTCGTTGTTTAACGAAGTGATGAACACCAGCCCAACGTTTACACTAAAGCTGAACCAGGTGTACACCTTCACCGTCGCCCATGACGATGGCCTGGAAATGCCCGATGAGAACAGCACCGTGTTCACGACAACGCACAAGCTGGGCGAGGATGTATTAGCAGCATTTACCCCACGCAACCGCGTGAAAGTATGGACGGATGGCGGCGCTTTTCTGGTGGGTGCCTCCTTCCGTGATTTAGATCACACGTTTTTGGGGACGCTGGACGAGGTGATTTTTGACCCCACCGACACAGGCCGCCCGCCGGCTAATCCGTTTCAGGTGCGGGCGTGGTTGCCGTGGGTGATGAAGTAGATACGGAACGCCACGTGGAAGCACCCTGCCCAAAAGTGGAAGCCCCGTCAGCCCCGCACTGCTTATGCTGATCTCAAAGGATTTAGCCCTATTCCGGGCTTTTCTGGGAGGACAACATGAGCAAACACAACAGATTTATGACCATTGCCGCCCGCGCTATCGCGGCGTTGGCAGTGGGGCTGATGGGCAGTGGGGTGACCCAGGCAGCCACCCACGCACCCAACGCACCAGCCGCCGAGCCAGACTTGGCCGTCTTCAATTTTGAGTGGCAACCGATTTCGCCGACGACGAGTGATTTGATCGAGGCCAAGATCACGATCAAGAACCTGGGCAAAGGCGACTTTATAGGCGGCAAGTTCTATTTGGATTTCTATGTGGATCATTCTTTTGGCGGCTGCGGAGACGCGGCCAGCCGAAAATCGTGGCAGCTTGCCGACCCGATTCTGGCGGGCGCGACGCAGCAATTTACCTACACGCTGACCGAGACGCTGAGCGCAGGCGTGCACCCATTCACCACCTTTGTGGATAGCACTTGTGCGCTGAGCGAAACCGACGAAGCCAACAATGTCGTCACCATGCAACCCATCATCACCAAGCCCGTGCAAAGCAGCGGCAGAATTGCCTATGTGTTTAACGGCGAGGCAAGCGCAGCCACCAGCTACAAGACCTTGTTGGAGGGGCGCGGTTACACGGTTGACCTGATCGCCCTCAACGCGGTAACACGCACGGCGCTGAGCGACTATCAGTTGTTCATCATGGCCGACGACAGCGGGCGCTACCCCGGCGATACCGAGTGGTTTACCTGGGGCACTAGCCAGGCCAACACCACTGCACAAATGGCCCCGATTATTGCCGCCAACAAGCCGGTGATTGGGCTGGGCGAGGGCGGCAGCATCTATTTGGAGAAGCGCGGCCTCAGCATCGGTTGGCTCAGCTCGTGGTATCGCACCGGCGATGTGGACACGCAGCGACCCGTGCCGCTGATGGCAGGCGCGGTGTATGCCTCGCCCAACGCCATCCCGCCCGACCCAGTGGTGGCCTACGCCAGCAACCGCGCCGCGTTGGCCGTGAATCTGCCGCGCCTCAGCGCGCAAGCCTTCCCCATCGGCATCGAGATTCCCGACAAGGCGCACGCCAACATCGCGGGCGAGGCCTGCCACTTTTTGTGGGGCTTCCGCGATGGCCCGACGAGCATGACGGGCGATGGCAAGAATCTGTTTCACAATTTGGTGGAGTACGCCATCCACTTTCAGTGTTCGCCGCCGCGGCCACCGCCACCGCAGACTTGCATCGCAATCAGCAAGAGCGCCAACCCGGTGAATGGTTCGCGGGTCACGGTCAGCGACATCGGCGCGGGCCGCATCAGCCTGATTACCTACACGTTGAGCTACACGCTGAGCAACAGCCCGAACTGCAACAACACGGATGCGCGCATCTACGATTACATCCCCGAAGGCACCGAGTTTTTGCCGGGCAGCGCCACCGATGGCGTAACGCCCGACCCCAGCCGCGCCATGATCTGGGTCGTTACGCCGGGCAGCAGCGGCAGCAAGCAGTTCACCGTAGTCTTGCTGGATGCGGCGTGCAGCCTAAATGAGACGATTCACAACCGCGCCAAGATCGCAATGGCGGGCTTGCCCGATTCGATTCAGAGCAACGAGGTGAAGCACGAGCAGGTTTGCCCGCCCGTGCATGGCGACAACCGCAACCCCGCCTTCGCCCAAGACGAGTTGCAGGTCTATCCGTATCCCATCGTCGCGGGCCGGCAGCACACCGTTAGCTTGCGGCTGATTAACCGAACGATTACCAACACGACCGTGACGGTGCGCTTGCAAAACAGCGCGAACGCGTTTGGCATCGGCATTCCGTTCACATCGTTTGCCACGCGCACGGTCAGCATTCCGGCGCTGGGCAACATCATCGTCGAGGTGCCCGCCACGTTTGCGCGCACCGGGCACTACTGCGTCTGCGTCGAGATTGATATCCCCGGCTACGGCACGATTCGATCTTGCCGCAACCTGGATGTGATGGAGGACTTGCGCCCCGGCATCCCCGACACGCTGACGTTTGCAGTGGGCAACCCGACCCCGTTTACTACGGACGTCATGTTGGACGTGGACAACACCTGCCCCGGCTTCACCGCCGTGGTCTCGCCCAGCATCCTCACGGGCATGGCACCGGGGGAGGTGCGCCAGGCGCAACTAGTCACCACGCCGCCCAATCCGGTCACGCTGGGCAGCGGCTGCCACATTGATGTGCGCGGCTACACCAAGCTAGGCGGGCGTTGGCAACCCATGAACGAAGGCATTCGCAAGTTGGATGTGCCGCCGGTGCAGATTCGCCATCCCGAAGGCATTGCGCCGTGGCTCTCACCCTACATCAGCTTCCGCGAGGAGCCAGTGCGCGCAGGCGTGCCCAACTCCATCTGCATCGAGCTGCAAAACCCGTTGGACATCACCAAGACCGTGACGCTGGTGTATCACGTGGCGCAGTTTGGCGCGGGCATCGGCTTTACGCCCATCGCGACGCGCACAGTAGAGCTGCCGCCGCACAGCATCGCCAAGTATTGTGTGGATTGGACACCCGCCACCGCCGACCACTACTGCGTGTTGGTGCGCGTGCTGCAACCCGGCTTCCTGCCGCAAGAGGCGCAGCGCAACGTAGATGTGATCAGCAGCCCGTGGCGGCCTGAGTTGACTGTGCCGGTGCTGATTGGCAACCTCGATTTGATCTCGCACACGCTGCGGCTGCAAGCGCGGCAGTGGGGCATCGATCCGTTCTACGAGCCGTATCTGCGCTTCCCACGCCCAGGTGGCGGTGGTGATCCGGCCCCAGATGTGATTGGCCCCGGTCAGCAACTTCAGCTCGAACTGGCGTTCCGCCCGCGCGCCTTTGCGGATGTGGTGGCGATGATGCCAATGGCGTTTAACGCGCCGCAGCCCAATCCACTAAAGCCGTTAGCCACCCCAACCTTTGGCGATGTGCAACGCGTGGATGTGGCCGTGAGCATGGACGGCAAAGATGTGAGCGGCTTTAGCGCGCAATTTGTGGCGGGGATGAAGATGATCTTCTTGCCGATGATTGTGAGGCAGTGAGCTTTTTACCCCGCCCCCCATCGCCCCCCATTGGAACGGGGGGCGGGGTGATTAATATGCCGCTGCCGCCAAACAGCCAAAGGCGCTATTGAGTAAGAACCTATCTCAATAGGGGCGACATCCCTTGTAGGGATCGTGTAAATCACTCCACCCAATCAAACGTGCGCGTCACAGCCTTCTTCCATTGCCCAAAAAGTTTCTCACGCTGCGCCGGTTTCATCTTTGGCTTCCACTCAGTGTCCTTGCCCCAATTTTTGCGAAGCTCATTCGTGTCGCGCCAATAGCCAATCGCTAATCCGGCGGCGTAGGCTGCACCCAGCGCCGTGGTCTCGCTCACGGTGGGCCGAACAACGGGCACGCCCAGCAAGTCGCTTTGGAACTGCATCAGCATCTCGTTGTGGGTCATGCCGCCATCTACTTTTAATGCTTTTAGCTTCACTCCGCTATCTTTATTCATCGCGTCCAACACCTCGCGGGTTTGGTAGGCCGTTGCTTCTAATGTGGCGCGGGCGATGTGGCCCTTGTTGACATAGCGGGTGAGGCCCGCGATGACCCCGCGCGCGCTGTCTTTCCAATACGGCGCGTATAAACCAGAAAACGCAGGCACAAAATAAACGCCGCCGTTGTCGGTCACGGTCTCGGCCAGGGCTTCCACGTCTTCGCTCTTTTCGATCAGGCTCAGGTTGTCTCTCAGCCATTGCACCAGCGCACCTGCAATGGCGATGCTGCCCTCCAGCGCATACACGGCGGGTTGGTTGCCCAGTTTGTAGCCCAGCGTGGTCAGCAAGCCGTTCTTGCTCTGCACCAACTCGTTGCCGGTGTTCAGCAACATGAAACAGCCGGTGCCGTAGGTGTTCTTGGCCTCGCCCACGCCGAAGCAGGTTTGCCCAAACAACGCGGCTTGCTGGTCGCCCAAGTCACCGCTCACGGGTACGCCATCCAATGATGCAGATGAGCCAGTGGCATGCCCATAAATTTCCGACGATGACGCGATGCGCGGCAGCATGGCGCGCGGCACACCCATGGCGCGCAGGCAGTCGCCGTCCCAGTCCAGCGTATTCAAGTTCATCAGCATCGTGCGGCTGGCGTTGGTTACATCCGTTATATGCTGACCCGTCAAGTTCCAAATCAGCCAGGTGTCCATGTTGCCAAACAGCAATTCGCCTTTGGCTGCGCGCCGCTTTAGCCCCGGCACTTCATCCAACAGCCATTTAATTTTTGGGCCAGAGAAATAGGTGGCAAGCGGCAAACCCACCTTGCGCCGAAAGCGGTTCTGCCCACCCTCTTGGGCTAGTTTGCTGATGATGGCATCCGTGCGCGTGTCTTGCCAGACGATGGCATTGTGAACTGGCTTACCCGTCGCCTTCTCCCACACCACCGCCGTCTCGCGCTGATTAGTGATTCCCACTGCGGCTAAATCACTTTTATTAATATCCGCCCGCGTGAGTGCCCCAGCGATGACAGCCTGCACGTTGGCCCAAATCTCCAACGCATCATGCTCCACCCAGCCCGGGCGGGGGTAAATCTGCGTGTGCTCTTTCTGGTCTTTGCTAATCACGGTGCCGCTGTGGTCAAAGATCATGCAGCGGGTGCTGGTGGTACCCTGGTCTATGGAGGCGATATACATGGAGGGGAGTATATGATGCCTATCTCTATGTCTCTCCACTTAACTTCGCAAGACCTCGCCATGCTGCACGGCGAACACGGCCCCGCCGCCCAAATGGCCATGCGCATCCTCACCCGCATGGCAAAAATCGCAGGGGCAAAAGAATTGCTGAGCATTACCGGCGCGCACATAGACAGCACGGTGTATGTGGGCGATGCGGGCTTGGAATACGCCGAGAAGCTAGCAAGCCTCAGCGCGCAGGTGCGCGTGCCGACGACATTAAATGTGAGCGGTGTGGATGAGCATCACTGGCGCGAATGGGCCGTGCCGCCAGATTGGGCCGCCAAAGCGCAACGCCAAATGCGCGCCTACCAAAGCATGGGCGCGGTGCCCACTTGGACGTGCGCGCCCTACCAAACCGAGTTCAAACCAAAATTTGGCCAGCAGATTGCCTGGGGCGAGAGCAACGCCATCGTCTTCGCCAACTCGGTCATCGGCGCACGCACCGAGCGCTACCCGGATTTCTTCGATGTGTGCTGCGCCATCACCGGGCGCGCACCGGCGATGGGGCTACACCTGACCGAGAACCGCGCCGCCCAACTGGTGCTGCGCCTGCGCCATGTGCCGCTGGCCTTGCAACAAGACGATGCGTTCTATCCCACGCTCGGCCATCTCATCGGCAAAGTCGCCAAAGACCGTATTGCCGTGGTGGACGGCTTGCAGGCCACACCCACCGAAGACCAACTCAAGGCGATGGGTGCAGCCTCGGCCTGTTCGGGCGCGGTCGCTATGTTTCACATCGTTGGGGTTACGCCCGAAGCACCGACCTTGCGCGAGGCATTGCAAGGCCGTGACCCCATCGAAACGATAATCGTGACGATGCAAGACTTGCGTGCTGCACGAGACGAATTAACCCACGCCGACAGCGATGCATTGCACATGGTGGTGCTAGGCAGCCCGCACTTCTCGCTGGCCGAATACAAAGGGCTTGCGCCGCTGGTGAGTGGGCAGCGGGCGCACGCTGGCGTCAAGTTCCTCGTCACCTCCAGCCGCGCGGTTACGGCGCTGGCCGATAAGTTGGGCGTGCTGCAACCCATTCTGGACTTCGGCGCGCAGATCACCGTAGACACTTGCATTCTGACCACGCCGATGTTGCCCAAAGAGATAAATTGCTTGATGACCAACTCGGCCAAGTTCGCTTACTACGCACCGGGGCTACTGGGCAAGCACATCACCTTTGGCAATTTAAGCGATTGCGTGCAGTCGGCGATTTTGGGTCGGGTGGTGCGAGATGAAGCGGTGTGGGAGGGATGAGGTATGAGGTATGAGGGATACAAATACTTCATCCCTCATCCCTCATCCCTCATACTTCATCTCTTACACCTCTCCCGCCACCTCATCCAACACATTCAGCGTCTCGTCCACGTCGGCCTCGCTCAGCGAATAGCACAAGAACCACGGCTCTTGAAAATCGGGGTCGGGCAGCACGCCGCGCTCGCGTAGGCCGCGCATCAAATCGGCAGAGAGCTTGTGATTGACACTGCGCTGCAACGCCCGGTAATCGCGCGGCATCTCTTCCGCGCCCACGATCAGCCCAAAGCATTGCGGCACACCACTGATGACGTTGGGGATGCCATGCCGATTCAGCACCGCGTGAATGCCGTTCATCAAACGTGTGCCGCGCTTACCAATCGTGCCGATCACGTCTTCGCGCTCAAGAATTTCTAAAGTCTTCTCGCAGCCCGCCACCGCCACCACATTGCCGCAATAGGTGCCGCCCTGGCCCACCGCGCCGCGCTCAATCGTCATCATGAACTCGTTCGTGCCCGCAATCGCACCGATGGGAAAGCCGTTGCCCATCGCCTTCGCATACGTCACCAGATCGGCACGCACACCAAAGTACTCCTGCGCCCCACCCCGCGCAATGCGAAAACCCGTCTTCACCTCATCAAAAATAAGCACGATGCCGTACTGGTCGCATTGCTCGCGCAAAAATTGCAGCCAGGCTTTGCCGGGGTTCAACGCAGCAATGTTCATCATCACCGGCTCCACCAAGATGGCCGCAATTTGGTGGCCGCGCTCGCGCAAGGTCTTCGCCAGCATGTCGCAATCGCCAGCGGGCAAGGTCAGTGTTAGGCCATACAACGGCTTGGGGATGCCGCTGCTGCTGGGCACCGGGTTGGGGCTTTTGCTGCTGCCCATCGCGCCCAGGGCCGTGCCCGGCGTCGTCCACATCGCATAATCAAAGCTGCCGTGATACGCGCCCTCGAACTTAAGCAGCGTCTCTCGGTTGGTGTGGGCGCGGGCGATGCGCACGGCGTGCATCACACTCTCGGTGCCGCTGTTGGTAAAACGCACTTTGTCCGCGCCGGTCATGCGTTTCACGGCCTCGGCGGCGCGCACCTCGGCAGTACTCGTCAGCGAAAACAAATTGCCATCGCGCATGCGTTCAGCAACGTGGTCGGTCACTTCGTCATACGCATGCCCCAAGATAATGGGGCCAAAGCCGAGGCGATAGTCAATATATCTTTTGCCCTCGGCATCCCACATATACGTCCCTTTGGCGCGCTCAGCAATAATTTGCTTTTCATCGCCCCAATATCGAAAATTCGAACTCACGCCCCAGGGCAGGGCTTCGTGCGCACGCATCGTCCAGTCCAAATTCCTGTCATGACTCTCACTATTCAATTTTTCACTAAGCATTTTCTCCCGAACCTAACAATATTAAGTGTGCGATGAATAAAGCTTTATCCATCACATCGTGCAGAGATTCTAACTTGGCCACACGCTAACCCAACACGATCTCATCTCCTACGCGAATCATGCCCTCGTTGGCGTGAACCAAATTGTTGCCAAACATCACATCGCCGTCTTGGGTGCGGCGGTAAGTGTTCAGGGTTTTGATGGGTTCCTTGCCCCCGCTTCCGACGCCGCGCTCGGCTGTGTCCTGGTCGATGGTTGGAATTGGACAACGCGGGCACAACTTGACCCCGTTAAACACAACCTCGCCAATGCGAATCTGCTTGAGGTCATCTTCGGCAAACGCATCACAACCACTGACCACAATGTTGGGCCGAAAGCGGTTCATCGGCACAGGCTCTTCGCCCTTCTCAATCAAACGCGCATTCAAATCATCCAACGATGCCTCGCTCGTAATCAGCAACGGATAGCCATCCGCGAACGCCGTCTCGTCGGTCTCACGCGGGGCGTACTGTGGGTTCAGCTTACGCACAAAATCCGGCGCGCGCCCCATCAACCGAACAGGTGTGCCCAAAAATATGGAGAGCCATTCCGCCACGCGGTCGCCCTGATCCACGACACTCACCATATGTCGCCAGACCTGGCCGGTCATGCGCACGCCATCCTGCAAGATGGGAATGCTGAGCGAGGCCATATTTGGCGCTTCCAGTGCGATCTCGTTTTCAAACAATGTGGGTTTGATAAGCGCCATCTTGGCGTGTTCACGCTGCGTTAAAAACTTGGCGTTCTCGTCGGTAATCATGAAGGCGCGGTCGCCGCCCGTTCCTACGGCGATGCCGTATTTGCCAATATGCGCTTGCATCAGCGGTGTGCCTTTGCAGCTTTTGATGGGGTAATAGTTGATTTCGGAGATTTTCATGTGAGGCAAAACTGTAAGACCAAAATGGCTCCAGCGAAAGTGCCGCTTCTGGGTGAGTTTGTGTAGCCATTTTGAGAACGAAATGTCAAAAGTGCCACGACTTCTGAAAGTGCGTGGCACCTATATCAACTTGTACCTGGCTCGGTTCAAATCGTTAACTCTCCGCGAATCACCGTAACCGCGCTGCCGCCCACCTTCACCGTCTCAATATCATTGCGCGAGCCAACCACCTCAACAGTGCCGGTGCCGGGCCGCCCCATCCAATGGCCTTGCTCGGCAATGAAGTTTGGCGAGTCGATCAAGTTGTAGTGCCACAGATACGCGCCCATGCTGCCGGTGGCGCTGCCGGTAAACGGGTCTTCCCACACGTCGTCGGGCGAGGCACCAAACTGGCGGGCAAACGTGCGGCCTTGTGGCGTAACGCCTTGCACACAAAACACATGCGGGCTGAAGAAATCGCCTTTGGCCCGTAACGCCGCCAGATGCGCCATGTTGGGTTTCACGCGGCGCAGCACATCCAGGTCGCGCACCGCCACCATCAACATCGGCGTGCCGGTGCTCACGGTTTGGATCGGCACATTCGGCAGCAGGTCATCGGCGCTCAAATCGAAGTACGGCGCAATCTCATTTGCTGCGTACGTGCGCAAAAATTTTGGCTTCAACTGGCTCATCACAATGCGTTGCACGTTGCCGTTGCCTGCATAGATGTCAATCGGGACAAGGCCAGCGCGCAGTTCAAGCGTCATTCGGGTGTGATCGCCCGTCAACTTGATGCGC
>JAYTNY010000370.1:0-3992 GCA_043748055.1 Roseobacter sp. | reverse complement strand
GCAGGCTACGCCCTCTCGCTGTTTGTGCATCGCGCCCTGCAAAGCCTGCTCAGCCGCCACCTCGACCCAGGCTGGAGCCGCTTTGTTGCCAACCTGGCGCGCTATTTGGTGCTGGGTGCCACGTTGTATTTCGTCGTGCAGCGCACCGGCACATCCGGCCTCATCGTCATCGTCATCACTGCGCTCACCGGCGCGTTTGCCATTGGTTCGGAGCGCACCGCTTCGGACATGGTCTCCGGCATCAAGCTATTCTTCATGCGGCAATACAAAGTGGGTGATCTGGTGACCGTGGCAGGCCAACGGGGTCGCGTCACCGAGATCACCCTAACCTACACCGCGCTGCAAAACGACGCGCTGGACAAAACCATCATCCCCAACTCCGAAGCCGTCAACAAGATCATCATCAACCACTCGCAAATACCGGGCTTCCCCGTGTCCGTCATCGTGCCGGTCAATGCCGACCAGTGTGTGGAGAAAGTGACCACGCTGTTGCAAGCCTGTGCCCAAAACTTTGAGCCGCGCCTGATGCGCCCCGACTTTCAGCCAATAGTGTCCGTGGCCGACATCGCGGCGGGCAAAGTGAATTACTTGGTCAAGGTGATCGTATCTGAGGAAGCGCGCAGCAGCGACAACAGCGATATCGCAGGCCTGCTGCGGCTCGCGGCCATGCGCGCATTGGCAAGTGGCGGCATCCCGGTGGGCTGAGTAGCGTGAGCAGTGAAGACGAAGAGCAACCCCTAAGCCGCAGGCTTTTTCGCATGGCAGTGGTGTTTCTACTCACCACAATGCTGTTGGCGACGCGTGGCTTTGGCACGTTCCCAGAGAATGAACTCAGCGCATCGCTGGCGCACATGCTGGCGACGAATTTGCCTGCGCCGCTGGCACAATCGCTGGATGACTATCTGGGGGTGCTGGGTGCGCCGTCTTTGGCTGAGGTGGCAGCGAGTGGCTCTGACGGAAATGCTGCGGACAGCGCCACAACGAACAACACCAGCGTTCAGCAAGCCAAAGCCGCCGCCGGCGTTGTAAACGACACCCAAACAGAATTGCCAGCAGCGGGGGTGGTTCCCGCCCTTGCAACAGTTGCCCCACTGCAACCGCAACAACCTCAGCGTGCTGCTAAGGCAAATGGGGCCATCTTGGCCGCAGCCGCAACGGCAATGAGGCAGCTAAACGAGTCATCCATTGCACCGCCTACCGCTGCAACCCGTGCCACCGTGCCGATGGATTCGTTAGAAGTTGCTCAAGCAGAACCAGCACGAACAGCACAATCAACAGCAACCCCAATCGCAACCGAGGTGGTTCGCCCTCAGCCCTCTGCCACGCGGAAGGTGCGAGCGAAAGTGCCGACACCCTCGCCGCAAGTGGTTGCCACGCCGACACCTTTGGTCGCAGTAGCTCTCACACCTGTGCCGCCACCCCCCGCACCCAGTGGGCAAACACAAACCTCAGCGACATCCACGCCTGATTTACCGGAGCGTGTGAAAGCGACCTCGACCCGCATCGCTCAGCCCACGCCAACCCTCATTCCAGAGGCACCCGAACCAACGCTGACGCAGATACCCGAAGTAGTTGTGACCGCGATTGAGCCAACACAAACGCCTGTGATAACAGAGGCAGCAACTGCCGCGCCAACTGCGCAACCCTCCAACACACCGCCACCCACCGAGACACCTCAGCCCACTGCAACAGAGGCGGCAACATCAACGCTGGTGCCAACAGAAACCCAATTACCTGCCACCCCCACAAGCCCGCCCACCGCCACAGCCGAAGCCACATTGGCCCCAACCGCAGAGCGTACACCGGAGCCAGAGCGCACCAAGAAACCACACCCGCATGCCACGCCCACATCAAAATCCGATGGAGGCTAAGATCACAGGGTCGAGGTGTGTCGCACATCCATCGCCGAGACGCGATGCATCGCATCTCTCGCGTCTCTGCTGTGCTGCGAGAGTTGGCTGAAGCCGACACTGGCAAAGCCAGATAGATACATGCACGTCGGTATTGCCGAGAACCAATAGCCCAGCCTCAGCATGACCCCCAGCGCCACCAGCCCATACACCGCCAACGCCAACTCGCCCCACATCGTCCAATTCGCCCGCGCCACATATCCCCCCTCTCCCTTTCTCCCTTTCTCTCGGTCTGTGTTCTTCGGTGTGCGCGTAAACTCGCCAGAGCGCTTGTTGAAAAGGCCCAGCACCATGCTGGCCGTGTTGGAGAACGCCACGCCAATGCCCAGCAATATCGTCGTGGGAAGATCGCGCAACACCTGATGCCAGGGCCGCCGGTGCAACACTTGCGCCACCAACATCGAGGCAATGGGCGCGAGGCTCAGCCCGCTCATCCAGCCCAGCCAGGGCGGTAGGTGGGCCGAGGTGAACAGCAACAGCGGCGTGGTCAACATCATCACCAGCATCAGCGGGTGAATGATGTAGCCGCTCATGTGCAGCCACGCAAACAGCTTTTGGGGCAGGGGTAGCGTTGTGTTGGGAGAGGTGAACACACGCGGCATCAGCTTGCGCACGCACTGCACTGTGCCACGCGCCCAGCGCGCCTGCTGCTGCTTGTAGGCCAACACATCGCGCGGCAGTTCGCCCGGCACAACTTCATCGGCCAAGAACAAGCCGCGCCAGCCGCGCAATTGCGCACGGTAACTCAGATCTAAATCTTCGGTCAGCGTGTCGGCCTGCCAACCCCCTGCGTCCTCAATGCAGGCCCGCCGCCAGATGCCGCCGCTGCCATTAAATGCCATCAACAAGCTGCTGGCGTTGCGCGCGGGTTGCTCAATCAAAAAGTGAATATCCAACATCATGGCCTGGGCGCGCGTGGTGTTGTTCTCATCGCGGTTCAAGTAGCCCCAGCGCGTTTGCACAAAGCCAATACATGGGTCATCAAACACGCGGCGTTCGCAAATAAGCCTGCGCAAAAAATTAGGCGGCGGCACAAAGTCGGCATCCAGAATAGCAATTAGGTCGCTGCATGTGCGCGCCGTACCCTCGGCCAGCGCGCCTGCTTTGTAGCCGTGCCGGTGGGTGCGGTGTATCAGGTCGATGTGTAAGCCGTTGGCGCTGGCTTCTTCCACAGCCAACTGCGCAATCAGTGTGGTGTCGTCGGTAGAGTCATCCAGCACTTGAATGTGTAATTTGTCTTTGGGGTAATCCAACGCAGCGCACGCCTGAATAATGCGCTCAGCCACAAAACGCTCGTTGTAAAGCGGCAACTGCACCGTCACTGTTGGCACATCGGGCAGTGATGAATCGAGAAGTGGCGCACCCCCAGGTGCGCCATCGCCCGGCATACGAGTGCTGGGTCGTTGAAGAAAGAACAGCACCAGCAGAATGCCCTGATGCAACGCATACAACGCCAGCAGCAAGGCGGCCAGCGCGTGGATGAAAATGAGCAAATTCAATTGTGAGGTGGGTGGGGCTTATTTCTTCTCGAGGTCGTCCAGATCGAGCGAACCCAGAAAGTCTTTGAACGCGCCCAGGTCTTCGTCGGCAACGGTGGAGGCCGTGGCAGTGTCTTCGGGGATGTGGCCGTGTTCGTCCATGATGGCCGTTTCGATGTAGATGGGGCAGTGCGCCCGCACGGCCAGGGCAATGGCATCGCTGGGGCGTGAATCAATCGTAATGTCTTTGCCACCGCCCGCAGGCTTAAGCGCCACCTGGGCATAGAACGTGTCGTTCTGCATGTCGTTGACGACAACGTATTGCACCGTCGCGCCCATCTTGTCAATCATCGCCAGCACCAAATCATGCGTCAGCGGGCGGGCCACTTTGGTCTCGGTCAGTTGGATGGTGATCGAGTCGGCCTCGGCCTGACCGATCCAGATCGGCAGGTAGCGCTCGCTGTTCAGCTCTTTTAAGATGATGACGCGATGCGTGCCGATTAAGTTTACGCGGATGGCTTCAATCTTTACTTCGATCATGGTTTGCTATCCCCCGTTTCGCTTGTTCTGCGGCGCAAGGGCGGTAGGGGCGGTAGGGGCGTAG
>JAYTNY010000369.1:0-3122 GCA_043748055.1 Roseobacter sp. | reverse complement strand
TATCGCCTTTGGACACGGCGGGCCACTGCGCGTTTTCATCAATGCTGATGACTTCGACTTTGTAGCCCAGCTTCTCTTCTAGCAATTGCTTGGCGACGTAGACATTGACCGACGAGCCAGACCAATTGTTATCGGCCAATTTAATGATGGGCTTGTCTTTAGCAGGCATGGCGGGCGCAGCCGTGGCGGGTTGGGCGGGTACTGCGGCGGGCGCGGCCTGGCGACAAGCAGCCATCGTCAGGCCAGCGATGCCCGCCATCAAAAATACGCGGCGTGAAATCGGTTTGTTAGTCATGGGTTTGAAAATCCTCCTAAGGTTTGAAGCGTGACTATACAGGGCGGTATGGTTTAAGACAAACAAATTGGGGCGCGACGCGACACGATACAAACCTCACAAGTTGGCCCATAGAGCCACAGTAAACATAGGCTTCGCAGGCTGACCTGTGGGGTTTGGGCACATCGTTGCACCATGCAGCAATTTTCCGTATGATGAAACACGCGTCGTCGTAGAAAATGGCGACAAACTTTATACACAGACCACGAGGTCAAAGAGATTCATGCAATTAGCACAAAGACTCACCCAACTAGGCGGCGAGACGGCCTTTGCCGTTTCCCTGGCGGCGGCGGACTGGGCCGCCAAAGGCCACAAGGTTTATCCCTTTCATCTCGGCGACATTAATATTCCTACCAGCGCCAATATTTGCGAGGCTGCCCACAAGGCCATGCGCGATGGCAAGACGGGCTATGTGGCCGCAGCAGGTATTGCGCCCTTGCGCGAGGCGTTGGCCGAGGATGTGGGCGCACGGCGCGGCGTGCGCTACACCGCCGAGAATGTCTCGGTGCAAACGGGTGGCAAACCAGTGATCGGCAAGTTCTTGCAAGTGCTGATGAACCCCGGTGACGAGGTGTTGTATCCCTCGCCGGGCTACCCCATCTACGAAAGCCAAATTGATTATTTGGGCGGCGTGGCGAGGCCATACCGCTACATCGAAACAGCGAGTGGCTTTGTGCTAGACCGGGAATTTCTGGAAGCGCAGATTACGCCCAAGACACGGGCGTTGATCTTTAATAATTGCCAAAACCCGCTGGCCGCCGAATCCGACCGGGCCGAAATAGAGTGGCTGGCGGAGCTGGCCCAAAAGCACAACCTGTGGGTGCTGAGCGATGATGCGTATGCCGAGATGCGCTACAGCGGCGACACCGAATTTATGGTGAACGTGCCGGGCATGAGCGAGCGCACGGTGACGCTCTACACCTTCTCCAAGAAGTATGCCATGACTGGTTGGCGCTTGGGCGCAGCCATCGGGCCAAAGCCGGTGATTGACGCCATCAGCCAGATTAACGGCAACGACGAAAGCTGCACCGCCAATTTTGTGCAGTGGGCTGGCGTAGAGGCCTTGCGCGGCGACCAAAGCCATGTGCCCGTTTTAATCAACACGTTGCAAGAACGCCGTGATGCCGCAGTAGATATTTTGAATAGCATGGACGGCGTGCAAGTGAGCCGCCCGCCTTCCACGTTTTATCTCTTCCCCAACGTCACCGGGGCCATGCAAAAGCTGGGCTTTGAGGATGTGAACGAGTTTGCGACGGCGGCGTTGCACCACACCAACGTCTCGTTTTGCACGCGCATGCACTTTGGCCGTGCCCAACGCGGCGAGGTACAACAATATGTGCGCTTTGCGTATTCTGGCATAGGTGTGCAAGATATTCGTGAAGGGTTGACCAAGCTAAAAACTTGGATCGAGCAGTAAGCATTTTCACCACAAAGGACACAAAGAACGCACGAAGAGCACAAAGAAAGTCTTTGTGAGCTTTGTGTTTCTTTGTGTCCTTTGTGGTGAAAAGTTTTTTGTGAACATGAAAAAAGTTTTTGTCGCCAGAATTATTCCCGATGTGGGCTTGAACACATTGCGCGAGGCCGCCGACGTAACCGTGTGGCCCGGCGAGTTGCCACCCACCCGCACCGAGCTGCTTGCCAACGTAAAAGGCATGGACGGCATCGTCTCCCTTCTCACCGACAAAGTAGACGGCGAGGTGATGGACGCGGCTGGGTCGCAGCTCAAGTTTGTGTGCAACGTGGCGGTGGGTTACGACAACGTAGATGTGAGCGCCGCCAAGCAGCGCGGCATCACCGTAACCAACACCCCCGGCGTACTCACCGAGACCAGCGCCGACATGGCCTTTGCCCTGCTAATGGCTGCCGCACGCCGCCTGCCCGAAGGCGAGCGCTACGCCCGCGCAGGCAACTGGAAGACCTTTGGCTTTACGTTGTTGCTGGGACAAGATGTTCACGGTGCAACACTGGGCATCGCGGGCATGGGCCGCATTGGTGCAGCAGTGGCGCGGCGGGCCAAAGGCTTTGGTATGAGGATTTTGTATACCGCGCGCAAACCGCATCCAGATGTTGACGCAGAACTCGGTGCGCGCCACGTCAGCAAAGAGGCATTGCTGAGCCAAAGCGACTTTGTCTCGTTACACACCCCGCTGAACGCAGAGACGCGTGGCTATATTGGGGCCGCTGAGCTGGCGCAGATGAAGCCGACCGCGATCCTCATCAACACCGCCCGTGGCCCAGTGGTGGACACGAATGCGCTATACGAAGCGATGAAAGCCAAACGCATTTTTGCTGCGGCGTTGGATGTGACCGACCCGGAGCCACTGCCCGCAGACCATCCGCTCTACACGCTGGACAATGTGCTGATCGTGCCGCACCTCGCCAGCGCCAGCGTAGCCACGCGCAACAAAATGGCCGAGATTGCCGCGACAAACATGGTGGCGGGGTTGAGGGGAGAAGTGCCGCCGAACATGGTGGGCTAGGTGAATAGGGATTAGGGATTGGTGATTGCGCACATCCACCAACCCCTAATCACCAGCCCCCACTAACACAACTATGAGCTTCAACCGAACTTATCCGAACGGCACATCAACTCCTAAAAACGGCGTGTGGTTCGCGCTTAACAAGCAGGGCGTGTTGATTGCGCGTGCGGACGACCAACGCGCTGTGCCGATGGGCGAAACGCCGCTGCCGCAGATGCAGCCCGACACCGTGTTGCATGTAGGCGATTTGGATGGCGTGCCGTGCCTGGCATGCACGTTACCCGATGACCTGAGTTTGCCCGATG
>JAYTNY010000368.1:0-3459 GCA_043748055.1 Roseobacter sp. | reverse complement strand
CATTGCGCAGGCTATCGCCAAGCAACACGGCGGGCGCATCACTGTACAAAGCAACTTCGGTTTGGGCAGTGTGTTTACGGTGTGGTTGCCGACGCATGGATAAGACATCATCAACTATTCTTCTCCGCCTTCCACTTGCTAAAAATACTCAGCAACTCGCGCTTGGCCGTTGGTGTCACTTCAATCAAAGTGTCCGAGAGCTTGCCCACGGTTTGAATGGTCAGGCGCATCTGCTCGATGAACAAACGTGCAAACCCATCGTCGGCCAACAACGCAGCGCGGGCTGGGCGCGTAGTTCAAGGTGTTTGTGCCGAGGATTCGGAAATAATGAAGACGAAGGTCTTACGCCTCCCAAGTCAATACTGCGCCACCTTGCCCCATTAGCACCGTGCCCGGAAACACTCGCAAGCGCCAGGGTTCCAGGCGCAACAAGGTGATATAACCCACGCTCTATGACCCCTTCGACTCCTCTTATCACTGCTGCCTACCAGGGCGAACCCGGCGCATGGAGTGAACAGGCCGCGCTCGATTTTTTTGGGCCGAGCTGCCAGCCTCAACCTCGCATTACATTTGATGAGGTGTTTGCCGATGTAGCCAATGCCAAGTGCGACTTTGGCGTGGTGCCAGTGGAAAATTCGCTCGCAGGCTCCATCCACCGCAACTACGATTTGTTGGTGCGCCACAATTTGCACTTGGTCGGCGAGGTCATTGTGCGCGTGCGCTGGTGCTTAATCACGCAGCCAGATGTTGAACTCAGCGCCATCAAAACTGTGCAAAGCCACTGGCAGGCCCTGGGCCAATGCGAACGCACGCTAGGCACGCTGCTACCGGGCGCACAACGCAAAGAGGTGTATGACACGGCAGGCAGCGTGAAGCTGTTGCAAGAAAGCGGTGAACGGGACGTGGCCGCGTTGGCCAGTCGTCGCGCCGCGCACATCTACGGCCTACCTGTGCTGCAAGAGGGATTGGAGGACGACCCGACCAACTACACCCGCTTCGTCATCCTCTCGCGCGATCCGCATGTGCCGCTGCGCGAGAGTACCACGTATAAAACCTCGCTGGTGTTCGCGGGCAGGAACGAACCTGGCTTGCTGTTCAAGGCGATGGGCGCGTTTAGCATGCGCAACATTGATCTGTGCAAGATCGAAAGCCGCCCATTGCAAGGCAGCCCGTGGAGCTATTTGTTTTATTTAGACGTGGTTGCACACCAGGGCGAGCCACATTGCCAACGGGCGTTGGATAACTTGCAAGAGTTCGCCACCTACTTCCGCATCTTCGGCAGCTATGCGCGGGCGGGGATGCCCGGGGAATGATGTGATGCTTTAGCGCTGTGATGCTGTAATGCGTAGAATATGGAAAGAAATTACGCATTACAGCATCACAGCATCATTGCGCTACAGCATCACGTATTTTCCAATCTGGAGGAACGCAACTATGAAAATGATTCTCGCCGTCGTGCAAGCCGACGATGCTGCCAAAGTCACACAGTCTTTGATCGAAGCCGGCCATCGCGTCACGCGCATCGCCACTGAGGGTGGCTGGCTGCGCCGCGAAAACGCCACGCTGCTGTTGGGTGTGGAAGATGACAAAGTGCAGGATGTGCTCAACGTCCTCAAAAATAACGCTCGACGACGCACCAGCTACATCAGCGTGCCGCGTGAAGTGCCGGGTGCCCTAAACGCCCAGGTGATTGACGTGGAAGTGGGCGGCGCAACCGTGTTTGTGCTGGATATTGAGCGGTTTGAACATGTTTGATGAAGCAGTCAGCTATCAGCTTTCAGCGATCAGCCAGATAGGCAACAAGCTGAAAGCTGATGGCTGATGGCTGAAAGCTAAAGATTATGCGAAACAAAATTACGATTGTGGGCGCGGGCTTTGTCGGCGCAACAACGGCGCATTGGCTGGCCGAGCGCGAAGTGGGCGACATTGTGCTGCTGGATGTGCCGCAGACCGAAAACATGCCGAAAGGCAAGGCGTTGGATTTGATGGAGGCTGGCCCGGTGCTGGGCTACGACTCCAAAGTGGTGGGCACGACGGACTATGCCGACACGAAGGGCAGCAGCATCTTCGTCGTCACGGCAGGCGTGGCGCGCAAACCAGGCATGACCCGCGAGGACTTGGTGGGCATCAACCAGAAAATCATCACCGATGTGGCGAATAACATCGCGGCCACCTCGCCGGATGCCATCGTCATCGTCGTCACGAATCCCCTCGACACGATGGCCTTTATGGCCTACAAAATTTTGGCGCAGCACGGCTTTAGCAAGAACCGCGTGATGGGCCAGGCCGGTGTGCTAGATAGCGCCCGCATGCGCACCTTTATGGCGATGGAGTTTGGTGTGAGTGTGGAGAACACCCATGCCTTCGTGCTGGGCGGCCACGGCGATGAGATGGTGCCGCTGGTGCGCTATTCAACAATCGCAGGCATCCCGTTGCCCGATTTGGTGAAGATGGGTTGGACGACCCAAGAGAAAATTGACGCGATTGTGCAGCGCACGCGCCAGGGCGGGGCCGAGATCGTGAATTTGCTCAAGACCGGCAGCGCCTACTTCGCCCCCGGCGCCAGCGTGGCCGAGATGGTGGAAGCCATCCTGAAAGACAAGAAGCTGGTGCGCCCGGTTGCAGCCTGTTTGGATGGCGAGTACGGCCTCAAAGATATGTTCTTCGGCGTGCCGGTAGTGCTGGGCGCAAACGGCATCGAGAAAATCATCGAAGTGCAGCTCAACCCCGACGAACAAGCGATGATGCAAAAGAGCGCCGATTTGGTGAAGGGCACGATGAGTGCCTTGAAGTTTTAGAATCGTAATTAGTAATTGGTAAGTAGCAATTCAAACGCGCTAATTACCAATTACTAATTACCCTCTGCATCTTGCGTCTGCTTCGCGCCTGCCTCTTAGACGAACCGCTGCCGCGCTTGATGGCGATGGCGGATTTGTGGGACGCCTCGCTCGAAGTTTCCTCGGCGCGCGAGGTGGCTGAGGTGCTGGCGCTGCACATGTTGCAACCCGGCATAGCGCAGCAGGCTCGCAACGAACTGCCCCAAGAGGCACGTGCCGCATTAGACGCGCTGCTGCAAGCCAAAGGCAAAATGCCCAGCGCGGCCTTCGAGCGGCGCTTTGGCGCGGTGCGGCCCATGGGCCCCGGCAAGCTGGAGCGCGAACGCCCCTGGCTCAGTCCCACCAACGCTGCCGAAATCCTCTGGTATCGCGGCTTCATCTTTCGCGCGTTCGACCGCGCCATCAACAACCCCAGCGAGATGGCCTTTGTGCCGAGTGATTTGGCAGAAGTCCTCAGTCCTCAGTCCTCAGTCCTTAGTCCTTCAACTCCCCAGCCGTTATCTCCGCAAACTGTTCATGTCGCGGCCAACTCATCCCTCATCCCTCATCCCTCATCCCTCCTAGATGACGTAACCACCCTCCTCATCTACATCCAAAACAACACCGTGAAGGTGCGGGCCAA